>NZ_JALCZC010000008.1:29153-91411 GCF_022690805.1 Anaeromyxobacter sp. SG66 | reverse complement strand
GCTGGCCGCTCGCGTTGGTCTTCGTGGTGTGCGTGTCCCGGTAGCAGTTCACGTTGTTGCCGGGGTGGCAGTCGTAGCAGTTCTTCGCGATGTTCGCGTCGTACGACGTGAGCACCGCGGAGCTCTGCGCGTGGAACCGGTGCAGCACGTCCGAGAACGAGTACTGCGACGTCCGCACGTCCGCGCTCGTGAACGTCGCGCCCGGGAGGATCTTGTAGCTCGGATACGTCGTCGCGAAGCCCGGCGCCTTGCTCTCGCCCATCGCCGGATCCCAGTGGCACACCGAGCAGCGGATGGGGCCGCCCACGCCGTCGCCGTCCGGATCGAGCTTCGAGAAGTCGATCCGGGCGTCACGGGCGTGCAGCATGCCCATCGTCTCGAACGAGCCCGCGGGCGTCGTGGGCTTCCCGTACGCGCCCGCGAGCTTCACGTGGCAGTTGCAGCAACCGCCGAACGCCACCGGCACCGTCACGTCGTCGCTCGCCATCACCTTGCCGGTCGCCTTCTCGACGACCTGGATCCGACCGGTGAGATACGGCGTGCGCTGCGGGCCGCCGAGCGGGTCCGTCATGATGTCCGTGGCGGTGCCCGTCACCACCGGATAGGCGGGGATGCCCGCCTTCTCGAAGTAGGTCGTGGCCGGCGTCGTCTTGACCTCCATGTCGCCGCTCAGCGTCGCGCCGCCGAGCCCCTGGATGCGGCCGTCCGCCCGCACCGGCTGGAAGCCGGGGAAGATCTTCGGGGAGTTCTGGATCCAGTTCGCGAAGTACGGGTCCGCCTTCATCGCGGCGTCGGTGTTCTCGAGGACGTCGTAGGTGACCTTGTACTGGGTGCTCGCCCCGAGGAGCGACGGCTCGCCCGCGCCGGTCTGGAACACCTGTGCCCGGAGCGTGTTGTACGGCGGCAGCAGCATGAACGTGCTGAAGCTCGGACACGCACAGTGCATCCCGAGATCGTTGCTCGCCAGGATCTTGAAGGTGGGGGAGCTCCCGCCCGAGCTCGAGCCGTACATCGCCGTGTAGCGATCCTGCGCGCTCACGGTGATGCTGGCGGTCGTGCTGGACGTGAGGTCGACGCCGTTCTTCTGCCACTTCTGGAACGGAGCCCCGGAGGCGCTCGAGGGCGCGGTGAGCGACAGGGCCGTGCCCGTCGTGTAGGTACGGGTGAACTCGGTCGTCCCGCTCGCCCTGCCGTAGAGGTCGGCCCGGCTGACGGTGATCGCGACCCCGCTCGAGGGGTTCTGCGACACGATCGTGATCGTGTACGAGCTCGCCGCCGTCTCGGCCTGGCTCTGCGCGGCCAGCTCCTGCTCGGTTCCGCACGCCGCCAGCATCGCGGAGATGGCGAGGAATGCGTAAAGCGCTCTCTTCATCTGTCGTCCCTCTCGATGGTGAGGCCGGCGCCCCGGAGGCCGGCGACGTCGGCGAGCAGCACCTCTGTCCTCGCGCGCTTGCCGGCCGAGGACCTCGTCGGCGTGGTTCGGCTGACAGCGGGTGCCGCCGGGCTCCGGACCGCGCCTCGTGTGCGTCGCGTTGCCGCGTCGCTAGAGCACGGGACATGCCACCACCGAAGCGGCGTGTTCCTGCCCGGATACGCGCAGCGCGAAGGCGCCGCGACGGCGACGTTGCGACGTCTTGTCGCGACGAAGTCGGTCACGCCGCTCGTGGCGGGGGCTGCACCCGCGCACGAGAAGCCGCTGCGAGAGGTCTCGCTGCGGCGGGGTGGCCGCAGCTACGGCCCGCGGTCGGCCTCGACGCGAGCTGTGCGGCGGGACGGGCCGCGGGAGAGCATGCCTCCCGCGGCCGTCCTCACGCCGCGCGACCTAGTGCGGCGGCACCCCCCACGACGCCGACTTGCCGGTGTGGCAGACGTTGCAGACACCGATGGCGCGCGAGTCGTTCTGCAGCGCGACGTTCTGCACGTTGTCCTTGGCGAGCGTCGACGGGTTGAGCCCGTGCGGCGAGCCGTGGCACGACGAGCAGAGCACCTTGTCGAACTTGTGGCCGCTCGAGTTGAGGTACTTGCCGAAGACGCCGATCTTGAGCCAGTTCGCGTGCGACGGGGACAGCTCGCCGTACTTGGTGCCGTGGCACTGCGCGCAGGTGGGCAGCGTCTGGTCGGACCACGGGTTCGCCATCTGGTTCTGCGCGATGCGCTGGTTCAGGTCGCCGTGGCAGTCGGTGCACCAGATCGGCTGGCCGCTCGCGTTGGTCTTCGTGGTGTGCGTGTCCCGGTAGCAGTTCACGTTGTTGCCGGGGTGGCAGTCGTAGCAGTTCTTCGCGATGTTCGCGTCGTACGACGTGAGCACCGCGGAGCTCTGCGCGTGGAACCGGTGCAGCACGTCCGAGAACGAGTACTGCGACGTCCGCACGTCCGCGCTCGTGAACGTCGCGCCCGGGAGGATCTGGTAGTTCGGATACGTCGCCGCGAAGCCCGGCGCCTGGCTCTCGCCCATGGCCGGATCCCAGTGGCACACCGAGCAGCGGATGGGGCCGCCCACGCCGTCGCCATCCGGGTCCAGCTTCGAGAAGTCGATCCGGGCGTCACGCGCGTGCAGCATGCCCATCGTCTCGAACGAGCCCGCGGGCGTGGCCGGCTTCCCGTACGCTCCCGCGAGCTTCAGGTGGCAGTTGCAGCAGCCGCCGAACGCCACCGGCACCGTCACGTCGTCGCTCGCCATCACCTGGCCGGTCGCCGTCTCGACGACCCGGATGCGGCCGGTGAGGTACGGCGTCCGGTTCGGGCCGCCCAGAGGATCCGTCATGATGTCCGTGGCGGTGCCCGTCACGACTGGATAGGCCGGGATGCCGGCCTTCTCGAAGTAGGTCGTCGCCGGCGTCGTCTTGACGTCCATGTCGCCGCTGAAGGTCGCGCCGCCGAGCCCCTGGATGCGGCCGTCCGCCCGCACCGGCTGGAAGCCGGGGAAGATCTTCGGGGAGTTCTGGATCCAGTTGGCGAAGTACGGGTCCGCCTTCATCGCGGCGTCGGTGTTCTCGAGGACGTCGTAGGTGACCTTGTACTGGCTGCTCGCTCCGAGGAGCACCGGGTCGAGGCTGCCCGTCTGGAACACCTGCGCCCGGAGCGTGTTGTAGGGCGGCAGCAGCATGAACGTGCCGAAGCTGGGACACGCGCAGTGCATCCCGAGATCGTTGCTCGCCAGGATCTTGAAGGTCGGCGTGCCGCCGCCCGGGCTCTGCGCTGCCTGTGTCGTTGCACCGAGTCCGTCGTCGGTCGCGCCGCCGCAGGCCAGCGCGGCGGCGGAGACGACGAGGACGGCGAGGGTCCGTCTGGTCATGTGATCCTCCCAACTGCGTTCGTGATCGATCGCGCCGCGCACCGAGCGCAGGCGCTGGCGAACGCGCACACGTCCCCCCTCGATGCGGAGTCGAGCGCGGTGAGCGCCCGGCTCCGCCCGTGCCGCATCGCGGTCGCGTCGCCCTGCCCCGTCACATGAGCAAGGGGTGCGCCACCCCGACGCATGGCGTTCTTTCGAGCGATCAGAGGCCGCGGGCCCGTGGATCCCAGGCATGTCGCGACATTCCGTCGCGACGCGCCGTTCTAGGACGCGCGCGTGACGCGGCGCTCGCGCATCCACCGCCACAGCGTGGAGCGGGAGACGGAGAGCGCCCGCGAGGTGTCGGCGATGTGCCAGCGGTTCTCCTGGAGCGCCGCGAGCAGCTCCTCGCGCGCGGGAGGATCCCGCCGCCTCGACGAACCGCGCACCCCTTCCCGCTCGACGGTCGCGTCGTGCGCGCTCCGGGCAGGCTCCGCGACGGCGAGCACCTCCGATGGGAGGTCCTCCGGCTGGATCGTCTGCCCCGTCGCGACCGTCGCCGCATACTCGAGCGCGTTCTCCAGCTCCCGGACGTTGCCCGGCCAGCGATATCCCTCGAGCTGGCGCAGCGCCTCGGGAGACAGCCTCAGCTCTCGACCGGTGCGCGCCGCGGAGCGCGCGAGCAGGTGACGCGCGAGCGGCGCCACGTCCTCCCGGCGCTGGCGCAGCGAGGGGATCTCGATCGGGAAGACGCGCAGCCGGTAGAGCAGGTCTTCACGGAAGCGACGCGCCTCGACCTCGCGCCGCAGGTCGCGGTGCGTCGCCGCGATGATCCGGACGTTCACGGTGATCGTGCGGCTGTCGCCGACGCGCTCGAACGACCTCTCCTGGATCACGCGCAGCAGCTTCGCCTGCACGTGCAGGGGCAGATCGCCGACCTCGTCGAGGAACAGCGTGCCGCCGTCCGCCAGCTCGAAGCGCCCGGTCCGGTCCCTCAGCGCTCCCGTGAACGCGCCGCGCACGTGCCCGAACAGCTCCGACTCGAGGAGCGCGTCGGGCAGCGCCGCGCAGTTGACCGCCACGAACGGCCGCTCGCGCCGGCGCGAGCGCGCGTGGATCTCCTGGGCGACGACGCCCTTGCCCACGCCGCTCTCCCCGCCGATGAGCACGGACACGTCGGAGTGGTCGAGGCTCTCCACGAGGCGTTGAACCCGCTCCATCGCGGGCGACCCCACGACGAGGCTCGTGGAGCGCGCCGGGCCGCAGGGCTCGCCGACCTCGGGATCCGCCGGGCGGAGGACGATGAGGTACACGGCCTCGCGATCGCACGCGCCGCCCAGGTTGCGCAGCGGCGCCACGGTGACCGACGTCGGCCGGCGCCCACCCGCGCCATCGGGGAGCCACGCGCGCCAGCCCTCGCGGCGCTCGCTCGCCGCGAGCGCCGCGCGGAACGGCCCGTCCACGCCGAAGAGCTCGCACCCGAGCAGCTCGACGATGGGGCGGCCGCGGTAGTGCTCGGCCGCGCCCGCTCCGAGCAGATCGTCCAGCAGCGGGGAGATGTGCCGCATCCGGTACTCGACGTCGAGTGCGAGGCATACGCGCCCGAGGGAGGCGAACGCGGCGGTCACGGCCTGGAATGCCGCCTCGTGAGGGTGCGCGGGGGGTCCCATGCTTCGGGGACATTACGCCCACACGCCCCAAACGCGCACCACCGCAAGCCACGCGGCAAGACGCCGCACATGAGAGCGGCGCGAACGCAGCGTTCGACAGAAGGTCACCGGATCGCGCGGGGTTCGCCGCACATTTGGGGCTCCCGGAGCCACGGGATGTCTTGCGTCACGAGGCCGCAGTAACCTGAGGATGTACGACAGCCGCCTGCGACCGACTGCGTGCGCGACGTTCCCCCTGGTGAGGCAGATCAAGCGGTCCGGCGGCTCCCCTCCGCCGGGCCGCATCTCTTACGCCCTCCCCGGCGGATGCCTCGCGACTCCACGTGCACCGGCGGATCCTCCACGCCGACCACCGACCGCGACGTGCCCAGCTCGAGCGTGCGTTCGGGTGACCCCAAGCGACCCGGCACGCGCGTTTGATCGTGCCCCAGCGCCTGCTCATGCACGCGCGTTGGAGGAGCGTCGCTCATGCCCGCGCCGAGCGTCCCCGAGCTGCCGCCGCTGACGATCAGAGGGGTGACCACCTTCGCGGTCGAGGTTCCGATGACGTATCCCCTCGGCACCAGCGCGGCGACCGTGACCCGCGCCCCGCTGCTGCTCGTCGAGCTCGAGACCGACGAGGGGATCACCGGGCGCACGTACCTGTTCTGCTATCGCCGGAGCGTGCCGCGGGCGATCGACGCGGTGCTGCGCGACGCCGTGTCGGTCGTCGAGGGAGATCCTGCGGCGCCGCTCGAGATCGCCTCCAAGCTCGCCCGGCGGTTCGCGCTCGTGGGCGTGGCGAGCGTGGTCCGCATGGCCCTGTCGGCGCTCGACGCCGCGATCTGGGATGCGCTCGCCGTCGCCGCGGGCGCGCCGCTCGCAACGCTGCTCGGGGCGAGGCCGAGGCCCATCCCCGCCTACAACTCGAGCGGGCTGGGCCTCATGTCGCCGGACGCTGCTGCGGACGAGGCCGAGAAGCTCCTCGCGGGCGGATTCCGGAGCGTGAAGCTGCGGCTCGGCCATCCGACCCTCGAGGAGGACCTCGCCGTCACGCGCGCGGTCCGCGGGCGGCTCCCCGACGAGATCGCGTTGCCGGTCGATTACAACCAGGCCCTCTCCGTCTCGGAGGCCATCCGCCGCGGACGCGCGCTCGAGTCGGAGGGCATCGCCTGGCTGGAGGAGCCGACCCGTCACGACGACTATGCCGGCAACGCGGCGATCGCGAGGGCGCTCTCCGTGCCCGTACAGCTCGGAGAGAACTTCAACGGTCCCGAGTCGATGATCGAGGCGCTCGGCGCCGGTGCCTGCGACCACGTGATGCCGGACGCGGCTCGCATCGGCGGCGTGACGGGCTGGATCCAGGCGGCGGGGATCGCCGCGGCGCACCGGATCGAGATGTCGTCCCACCTGCTGCCGGAGCTCAGCGCGCACCTGCTGGCGGCGACGCCGACGTGCCACTACCTGGAGTACGTCGACTGGGCCGACGCGATCCTCGAGGAGCCGTTGCAGATCGCGGACGGCCTCGCCCGCATCCCCGAACGTCCAGGCATCGGGCTCCGCTTTCGGCCCGAGGCGGTCGAGGCCCTGTCACTGGGGCGCTGAGCTCGCCCGCGCGACGTTCGCTCGTGGCCTGCACCGCGAGGCGCAGGGCGCTCGACTCCCCCGATCGGACGGGGCAGCCACGATTACGATCAAGCAAGCACGCCGCGGAGTTGCCGAACGTGTCGACACGCGTACGATGCGAACAGCACCGCGGAGGGAATGCAGGGATGGCCGGAACCGAAAAACAGAAACAGTCGCTGTACTTCCCCGACGAGACGCTGCGCGAGATCATGAAAGAGGCGGTCCGCCTCGATCGCTCGCTCTCCTGGACCGTGCAGCAGGCGTGGCGCGTCGCGCGCGAGCAGGTCCGGAACTTCCCGTCGGCGGATCGTCGTCGGGACGCCGCGCCCGAGCTGGTCGTCTCGCCCATGCGCGAGCCGCAGGCCTCCGGTCAGGGCAACGTCGATCTCGATCGGCGTCGCCCGTCCGCCCAGGTCCGCGAGTTCCTCCGGGGCAAGTTCGACCGCGAGCTGACGGGCTGACCCGGGAGCTCGGCGCGCACCGGCGCGCTCGCAGGAATCCCGACCCTCACGCCGCGTACGCGGCCGTGGGCCGGCGCGCGCCAGGGACACTCCTGCAGGAGGTTCGGCCGCGGATCAGGCCGCCCGCTCGACCTGGAGCGGCTCGGGATCGTGGCGCCGGAAGGCCTCGGCGGGCTGGCGCCGCTCCACGCGGATGATGCGGCCGCCCTCGTCGTGGTGCACCACGCACACGGCGGTGCCGCGGCCGGCCAGGATCTCGTCCTCGGACAGCTCGAAGTGGCGGGCGTAGTCGCTCACGGAGCGCACGTTGGGCGTGCGCACCTTCAGCGCCGGCAGCCGGTTCCACAGGAGCAGCGTCCCCGAGGTCCCGACGAGCGCGATGGCGTACCGCGGGACATCGGCGGTCGCGCCCACGGACGCCAGCTTCATCAGCGTGAGCTGGGAGAGGACGTTGATGTCCGCCACCCAGGAGAAGGAGCGCATCACCGGGTACCACAGCTTCAGCCAGGCTCCCCACATGAGCACGGTGGACGCATCGGAGCAGAGCCGCTGATGCCAGCGCAGGCGGTCCCGCGCATTGATGATGAGTGAACCGCTCATTTGTTCAATCCGACATCAGCGAATGCCACGGTCCGGGCTGATCCAGCGAGCCCGCTTGCCCTGGCTGCGAAAGAGGACCTTCGGGTAAGCGACGACGATCGAAGCGGTGTTGATGATCCAGAACGCGAAGGGATACCAGATCATCCAGAACAGGTTACGCCCGAGCCCGCGGTCGTAGCGGCTGTCCAGCCACTTGCTGAACGCGAACTGCAACAGGCAGGTAGTGCCCAGGATGACGCCGCTTCCCTGCGGGCTCAGGGGCGAACGTATCACCGGCAGCGCGCCCCCGGGAAGCACGATCCCCTCGAGCCACAGCACCGTCAAGAGCAGCATCGAGTAGCACCAGAACACACTGACGCACATCTCCACCAGCAGCGGCCACAGGAAGCTCTGGCTCGGGTGACGCAGGACGTCGAGGTTCTTCAGCAGCACCTGGGCGCCGCCCATGGCCCAGCGCAGCCGCTGCTTCCACAGGCCCTTCAGCGTCTCGGGCATGAGGATCCAGGTCAGGGCGTTCGGCTCGAAGCGAACGTCCCAGCCCGCGCGCTGGAGCTTCCAGGTGATGTCGATGTCCTCCGTGAGCATGTCGGCGCTCCAGTAGCCGACCTGGTGCACGGCCGACTTGCGGAAGGCCGTGATGACCCCGCTCACCGTGAAGATCCGGCCGAAGCTGCGCTGCGCGCGCTTGATGATGCCGACCATCGAGGAGAACTCTCCGACCTGCAGCCGCCCGAGCAGCGTCGAGCGGTTGCGGATGCGGGGGTTCCCGGTCACCGCGCCGACCCAGTCGCTCTCGACGAAGTGGCGGACGAACCAGTGCGCGGCCTGCTTGTCCAGCAGCGCGTCGCCGTCGATGCAGATCAGGATCTCGTGCTTCGCGAGCAGGCTCCCCGTCTGCAGGGCGATGGCCTTGCCCTGGTTCTGCGCGAGGTGCACCACGCGCAGGCGCGGGTGCCGCGCCGCCATGCGCTCCAGCACCTCGGCCGTGTCGTCCTTGCTGCCGTCGTTGATGGCGATGACCTCGAACTCGGGGTAGTCGAGCGCGAGCGCGTGGCTCAGCGTCTCCTCCGCGTTCTCGCCCTCGTTGTAGCAGGGGACGAGGATGCTCACCGGCGGAGCGCCCGGGGTCGAGGGGGGCCGTTCCCGCGCCGTGTCGGCCCGCTCGAAGCGCCAGTAGAACAGCGCCGCCCCGGTCATCCACAGGAACGACATCAAGAGCGGGTAATAGAAGACGAAGGCGAGGAGCCCGTGCCACAGCGTCTCGGGGTGAGCCGTCACCGGGCCCTCCTCTCAGCGCGTCGCGGGGGCATTCGGCTTGCCGTCCAGCACCGTCTTCATCACGCCGGTGGCTGGCGAATTGCTGAAGAGGCCGTCGGGGTAGTAGCCGACGTGCTGCACTCCCATGCCGTACAGGCTGCGGATCTGGTCGGCGAGCTCCTTGCTGTCGATCGGACGGTTGTCCTCGCGCCAGTCCACGGACTGGAGCTCGAAGACGACCTTCTTCATCGCCCCCGGGCGGTCGTTCACCGCGTTCACGAGGTCGTGGAAGAACGTCCCCGGGTCTGCCGCCCGCTCCATGAGCGGCATGGCCATGATGGCCGTGAAGTCGTAGCGCGCGAGCGAGTTGTCGAGCGACTGCGAGTACCAGACCTCGGCCTTCGGGTTCAGCACCACCCGCGCGTAGAGGTTCCTCGCGACCTTCAGCGTGGGCTGCTGCTCCCGCACGACGTCGGCGAGCTCCATCGCGAAGTCGTCGAGCGCGTTGACCTTGAGGATGGTCCAGCGGCCGATGAGGTCGTCGCTCTTGCGAATCTCCGGCACCGACGCGGGCAGCCCCCACGCCTGGTACGTCTTGAGGCCGAAGGGGCTCGCGTCCTCGTAGTCGGACAGCGTGATGTCGTCGTGGAAGAGCAGGCCCTCGAAGGGCGCCGCGCGCGCGAGGTCCTCGTAGATCTCCCGGATCGCCTGCCGCGCGCGCGCCGAGAACGGCGAGAGCCGGAGGTACCCCATGTCGACGCGCCCGGTCTTCTCCCCGGGCAGCGTCACGACCCTGTCGCGGGCGGCCGGGTTGCTCGCCGGGAGCTCCCAGGAGAGCGCCGGCATCCACGCATACAGCCGCCTCACCTGCGTGCGGGTGCGGATCTGCCAGGCCACGCGGTTGAACAGATCCGCCCGCATGGGCATGTTGCGGCTCGGGAAGTAGACGGCGTCCGCCGAGCCGTTCCCATCGGGATCGGAGAAGGCCTGCAGGTAGACCGCGTTCACGCCCATCCGGGCGATGCGGTCGATCAGGCGGTCGAGGTTCCGCTCCTGCTGCGCGGGATCCGCGTCGTACACGTAGTCCAGATCCACGTGCATGATCTTCTGCGGGCGGTCGTTGTCGGAGAGGTTCTGGTTGCGGATGGTGATCTCGCGCTCCAGATCCCACAGCTTCATCCCCCCCTCGACCAGGATGCGGCGCAGCGCCCAGAGCGGCGTGTCGTGCATGTTGGCGCCGTCGTCCAGCGTGAGGCCGATGCGCATGCCGAGCCGCTCCGCGACCTCCCGCGTCGTCTTGTTGTACCGGCCGTAGGGCCACGCGATCACGCGGGGCGCCTTGCCGGTGTTGCGGCGGATGAGCGCGTCGTTGCGCTCGAGATCCGCCTGCACGCGCTTGCGGTAGGAGGTCTCGTCCTCGTAACGCTTCGCCTCCGGCAGGTAGCGTCGGGTCGTGGTCGCCGGCTGCATGTTGCCCTGCGGGTTGCCGAGGATGCCGCGGTGCAGGTCGAAGCTGTGGCTGCCGATCTCGACGAGCCCGCTCTGGGACAGCTCCCGCAGCTCGCGCCAGGAGAGCAGCTGCTCGCGGGGGAGCCGCTTCCCGTCGAAGTCCACCGTGCCCTTCTCCTCGAGCCAGCTCCCCACGACGTTGATGACGGCGGGGATGTGGAACATCTTGAGGACGGGCCAGGCGTGGTCGTAGACGGACTGATAGCCGTCGTCGAAGGTGATGAGCACCGCCTTGTCCGGGAGCGGCTTCTTGCCTTCGCGGCCGGCCAGCACGTCGGCCACGCTCACGAAGTGGTACCCGTGGTTCCGCAGCCAATCCATCTGCCTCACGAAGTCCGTGGGCGTGACGGCGTACTGCGGCACCAGCGCCTGGCCGGGCTCGGCGACCTCGTGGTAGCTGAGCACGGTGAGCTCTTCCTCCGTGTCGGCCACGGCGCGGGCGGCCGGCAGGAGGAGGAGCAGCGCCCAGAGCACGGGCAAGAGTCGCGTCGTCATCGGCGTCCAGACATTCGGGGCAGAAGTAACAGAGGCTGCGAACGTGAGCGGGCGCCGCCACGCACAACCTGGCGCTCGAGCACACTGGACGAGCGGCGCGGCATGATCTTCAACTGGACGGGGTGGCGTCAAGCCGCAGGCCGGCCATCTCGGCGTACTGCCTAAAGGTTCCGGCCAGACGGCGCTCGCGTCCCACATCGGAGCACCTGCCGGACCGAGAGAACTGAACCGCGGTCCTGAGGGCCGAACCAGCACGCCCACCTGCCGGACCGAGAGAACTGAACCGCGGTCCTGAGGGCCGAACCGCGAACCTCGCCTCGTTCGACCGTGTACGTAAAGGAGCTTCGGGCCTCGGCTCCCGTGGCGGCACGCCTCCTGCCTTCGCGTCCCCACGTGACCGCTCCACGCCAGATCTTGCCAGGAGTCACCTACCTCGTGACTCGTCGTTGCTCGGAACGGCGCTTCTTCCTGCGGCCATCCGACGTCACGAACGCGATCTTCCTCTACGTCCTCGCAGCCGCCGCGCGCATCCACCGCGTCGAGGTCCACGCCTTCTGCGTGCTTTCGAACCACTACCACCTCCTCGTCACCGACCCCGAAGCGCGGCTCCCCGCCTTCATGCAGTATCTCGACTCACTCGTCGCCCGCGCCGTCAACGCGTCGCTCGGGAGATGGGAGGGCTTCTGGTCCTCCGAGAACTCGTACAGCGCAGTCACCCCCGTCGCGCCGAGCGACGTCGTGCGCAAGGCCGCCTACGTCCTCGCGAATCCCGTCACCGCGGGGCTCGTTCCCACCGGTCGCGAGTGGCCGGGGCTCTGGACCGCTCCCGAGCAGCTCGGATCGGCGAAGCTCATCGCTCCCCGCCCGAAGGTCTTCTTCAGCCCCAGCGGCGGCATGCCAGCATCGGCCGAGCTGCGCCTCACCACTCCCCCAGGCTTCGCGTCGGCCGAGGAGTTCCAGGCCCTCGTCGCGGTGGCGCTGCGAGAGCTCGAGGACGCGCGACAGTGCGAAGGTGCACGCGGCTTTCTCGGGCGCAAGCGCGTCCGTGCGCAGTCGCCGTTCGCGCGCCCTGCTCCCGGCGAGCCCAGGCGCGAGCTCAATCCGCGGGTAGCTGCACGCGACAGGTGGAAGCGCATCGAGGCGCTCGCGCGCCTCGGCGATTTCCTGCGCGCCTATCGCAGCGCGTGGCGAGCGCGACGAGCGGGCGACGCGACCATCATCTTCCCTGCGGGGACGTATCAGCTTCGGATCGAGCACGCAGTCCGGTGCGCAGCGCCTGCCTGACCCGGCCAGGCACCCGCTCCAGGCAGATTGTTCTCGTGCGCCGGCCCGCCGGCGCTGCTCGAGCACGACCTCGCTCGCGCTGAGGTCGACCGGCGGCTCCGCGTGACGCACGTCCATTCACTGTACGTACGATACGCGCGACCCGGCGGACACCTCTTCAGGTGGCGTTCTCCCGCGAGTCTGCGCGATCGAAGCTCGACTACTCTCGGTCGGCCGCTCCTTTCCCCTTTCCCCCTTACTCTCGGTCGGCCCGGTCACCAATTCTCGACTCTCGACTCTCGTTCGGCCCCGGTCGGGGCGCCTCGCAGCGGTCGGGACTCGCGATTACTCTCGGTCGGATGCAGCCCTACCGCCGCCTTCGCATCGCCTTCGTGGCGGACACCTTCGATTCCGCCATCGCGGGCGGCGTCCGCTCGGCGTTGCGGTTCGTGGAGGCGCTCCGCGAGCGGCACGACGTGACCGTCGTCGCGGCGGGCGCCCAGGGCGACGGCACGCTGGCGCTCCCCGCCTTCTACCTGCCGCTCGTCGGCCGGTTGATGCGGGAGAACGGCTTCGTCTTCGCGGTCCCCCGCCGCCGGACGCTCGAGGCGCTGTTCCGGCGCGTGGACGTGGTCCACGTGCAGTTCCCCTTCTGGCTCGGGCTCCGCGCCGCGGGGATCGCGAACGCAGTCGGCGCTCCGCTCGTCTCCGCCTTCCACGTGCAGCCCGAGAACCTCCTCTACAACGTCGGCCTGCGCTCCGCGCGGCTCGTCGACTGGACGTACCGGCTCTTCCTCTCCCGGCTCTTCGACCGCTCGGCGGCGGTGGTGTGCCCGAGCCCCTTCGCGCTCGAGGAGCTGCGCGTCCACGGGCTCCGCGCGCCCGCCGAGGTGATCTCGAACGGCATCCCGCCCGGCTTCGGGCCCACGCCCATGGAGCGCCACGAGCGCCACCGCGACAAGCTCCTCGTAGTCGCCTCGGGCCGGCTCGCGCGGGAGAAGCGGCTCGACGTCACCGTCGAGGGCGTGCGGCGCTCTCGCCACGCGGACCGCATCCAGCTCGTCGTCACCGGCCGGGGCCCGGAGGAGGAGGCCCTCCGGCGCCGGGCGGCGACGCTGCCCGTCCCAGCCGAGGTCGGGTTCGTGAGCGAGGACGAGCTCCGCCGGCTCCTCGTCACCGCCGACCTGCTCGTCCACGCGTCGGAGGTGGAGCTCGAGGGGATGGCGGTCCTCGAGGCGCTCGCGTGCGGGACGCCTGCCCTCGTCGCGCGAGCCCCGCACAGCGCCGCCCGCCAGTTCGCCGTCTCGGAGGAGTTCCTGTTCGAGCCGGGCGACCCGTCCGACCTCGCGCGCCGGCTCGATCTGCTCCTCGACGCGCCCGAGCGCCTGCGCGAGGCGCGCGCGCGGTGCCTCGCGCTCGCCGCAGGCTTCCGGTTCGAGGACTCGGTGCGCCGGCTGGAGGCGCTCTACCTGCGCGTGGCGCGCGGGAGCGCCGTGGCGGGCTGAGCGGACCCGGTGCGAGGGCGCTCGCGCCGCGCGAGCCAGAGCGCGGCGGGGAGCGCGCTGAAGTCCGCGAGCATCGCGAGCAGGAACGCCCCCGCGGTCACCACCCCGAACTGCCGGATGGGCGGGAAGCTCGAGAACGAGAGGCCCAGGAAGCCGGCCGCGTTGATGAGCGTCGCGAACGCGATGGGCCGCCCCGACACCCGCAGCGCGTGGCGGAGCGCGCCGTCGAGCCCACCCTCCCCTTCGCCCTCGTGCAGGTGGTGGAAGAAGTGGATCTGGTCGTTCTCCGTCGTCCCGAGCACCGTGGTCGCGATGAGGATGGTCGCCACGTTGAGCGGCGTGCCGGTGAGGCGCATCCCCAGGAACGTGACCAGGATCGCGAAGACCGAGGGGATCATCGCCATGAGCCGCGCCGCGGCGCTGCGGAACACGAACAGGAACACCACGAAGATGAGCGCGGCCGTGATCGCGAAGCTCTCCGCGAGCGTGGGCACGAGGCTCGCCCCCACCTTCGCCTGCAGCAAGGACTCGCCCACGACGCGCATCGACGCGCCCTCGAGGGCCGGCGTCCCGCCGGCCGCCCGCGTCCAGTCGGCGGCGAGCGCGGCCTCGAGCGCGCGGAAGTCGCGCTCCTCCGTGCCGCGGAACACCACCGTGAGCTGGGCGTTCGAGAGCGAGCCGGCGTCGATGAACGCGCGGAGCTCCGGCTCCGCGAGCAGGAGCTGCTCGACGTCCCCGGCGAGCGCCGCGAACGCCTGGGGGTCCGCGGGGAGCGTATCGTCCCCGGACGCGAGGTAGCGGCGCATCCGCAGGAAGGTGGTGGGGCCGACGACGGACGTGACGTCCCGCTCGCGCTCGGCCGCCGAGGCGAAGCGGTCGAGGGCGTGCAGCACCTCGGGATCGGTCACCGCGCCGCGGGTGCGCACCCAGACCCGCGCGACGTTCAGCCCGCCGACGTGGTCGCGGTAGTAGACGATGTCCCGGTGGATGGGGAGCGAGGCGTCCACGTAGTCGAGGGAGTCCACGCCCACCCGCATCGGCGCGAGCCGCCCCGGGACGCCTGTGATCGCCACGAGCCCGATCGCCGCGAGCGCGAGCGCTCCCGGCACGAGCACCCAGCGCAGCCGCCAGGTGAAGAACGGGAGGGCCCCCGCGAGCCGATCGTAGAGGCGGCTGCGGACCGGGACGGCGCGGCCGGTGGGCGTCCGGAGCGCCTTCTGCAGCGCGGGGAAGAGCGTGAACACCGTCACCCACGAGAGGGCCAGGCCGGTGGCGGTCCACAGGCCCATCTCGCGGATGGGACGGATCCTCGAGACGGCGAGCGCCGCGAAGCCCAGCACCGCCGCGAGGGTGGAGGCGGTGACGGGCAGGAACTTGTTCGCGAGGGCGAAGAGCTGGTGCGCGTCGACGTCCACGTCCTCGGGCTGATCGACGAACCGCGACTGGACGTAGACCAGGTTCGCGAGGGTGGTCACCATCACCGTGAGCGGGACGAGCGCCGAGACCACCGTGAACGTGAAGCCGAGGAGCCTCCCCGCCGCGACCGCGAGGGCCACGGCGGTCCCGAGGGCCACGACGACGGCGACGAGCGTCCGCCACGAGCGGTAGAGGAACAGCACGAGGGCGACGACGAACAGG
Source organism: Anaeromyxobacter sp. SG66 (assembly GCF_022690805.1). Lineage (NCBI taxonomy): Bacteria > Pseudomonadati > Myxococcota > Myxococcia > Myxococcales > Anaeromyxobacteraceae > Anaeromyxobacter > Anaeromyxobacter sp. SG66. The sequence goes on along the minus strand of NZ_JALCZC010000008.1, from coordinate 76,134 downwards.
CCGAACACCGGGAACCACCGGAGCGACGCCTCCCGCGAGGCCTGCTCGATCCACGCCTCCACCCACGGCGCGCCGACCCGGCGGACGCCCCGCACGGCCGCGTCGCGCGGCGCGCGATCGACGGCGGCGTCCACCGCGGCGAGGAGCGCGTCGCGCCGCGCCGGGTCGGCCGCGTCGAGCGCGACCGCCAGGCCCTGGAACCCGTCGCCGACGAGCCCCTGACGGCGGAAGAACGAGGTCCCCGTCGCGAACGCGCGGAACGCCGCGGCCCCGGCCGGGGTCGGAGCGAAGCCCGGGTGGGCGCGGCGGTAGACGTCGAGCGCGGAGACCGGCGTCACCCCGGGGATCGCGCGGAGCGCGTCCTCGAGCGCCAGGGTCTCCGCGAGCACCTCGGGGCGCCAGGGATCGTCCGCCTCGAGGAGGAGGAGCACGATCGGGCGCTCGGGGAAGATCGCCTCGAACTGGCGGGTCGCGACGTAGTCGGGATCCGAGGGGACGATGAGCCCGGAGATGCCCGCGTCGGAGCGGATGCCGACCGCGAGCGCCACGCCCACCGCGGCGAGGAGCGCGTACGCGGCGAGGATCGGCGCGCGCAGCGCCACGATCCGGGTGAACACGCGGAGCAGCCGTGGGCTCATCGGCTCGCCGCCACGTACAGTGAACGCCTGGTCAGCCGGAGGGCGCGGCGCATCTCGCATCCATAGCGGACCCGGACGGAACGACCGAGGATACTCTTGGGCCCCGGCTCGCCCCGGGCAGGTGCGCTAGGTTCACGGGGTGAGCCTCGGACGTCACCGGTACGTACGGGCGGCGGCGCTCGCGGCCTCGATCGCATGCGCGACCGCGGTCGCGGCGGCGGCGCCGTCGAAGATCGTCTTCTGCGCGCCGGGGTCGCCTGGCACGACGGTGGAGGCGCAGGGCGCGATGGACGCCTTCGCCGCGGCCGCGGCGGCGAAGGCGGGGCTCCCGGCCGGCGCGCTCGGCGCGACCTACGAGCCGCTGGAGGACGCCGGCCTCGCCCGCCTTCGCGCACCGGGCGCCGCCACCGCCGTCGTCTCCCTGCCGTTCTTCCTGAAGCACGAGAAGGCCCTCGCGCTTCGGGCAGAGCTCCAGCCGGTGCCGCAGGGGAGCGCGGGGCTCGAGCGCTGGAGCCTCGTCCTCAAGAAGGGACGCGGCGCGACGGCCGCGGCGCTCGAGGGCTACACGATCCTGTCCTCCGCCGGGTTCTCGCCCGGGTTCGTCCGCGGGCCTGCGCTCGGCGCGTGGGGCCGGCTGCCGGCGAGCGTGCGGATCGTCCAGTCGACCGCGGTGCTGTCGGCGCTCCGGCGCGCGGCGGCGGGTGAGCCGGTCGCCGTCCTCCTCGACGGCGCCCAGGCGGCGGCGCTCCCGAACCTCCCGCTCGCGTCGGAGCTGGAGGTGGTCGCGCGCTCGCCGTCGCTCCCGGTGGGGATCGTCGCGACGGTGGACCGGCGCATGCCGCCGGCGCAGTGGGCGAAGCTCCGCGCCGCGCTCCAGGCGCTCCCGTCGGACGCCGCGGGCGCCGAGGCGCTCGCCGGGATCCGGATGTCGCGCTTCGAGGCGGTGGATGCGAACGCGCTCTCCGCGGCCCGACGGGCGTATGCGGAGGCGCCGCGGTGAGGGGCGGGGCGCGCGGCACGCTCGCCCTCGCGCTGGCCGGAGCGCTCGGCGCCGCCGCCCCTGTCGCCGCTCCCGCCGCGGAGGCAGCGCCGGGCGCCGGCCGCGAGGCCGACGATCCCCTCGGCGCTCACGACGGATCCCGCCACGCGCTCGCCGCCGGCCCCCACGCGACGACCTTCTTCAGCGAGGAAGGCAGCCAGTACACCTTCCTCTCGGGGAGCGTCGGCTACCTCGGGTCGCTCGGCGTCAACGGTCCCTTCGTCCACCTGTTCGCGCTCCTCCCGCTCCAGGCGCGCCAGGACGGGCGCGTGTACGCGACCGGTGACTATTACCGCCGCCGGTCGGGAGGGGACCTCCTCGTCGGCTGGCAGTGGCGCTGGTCGGTGCGCGCCGATCTGGAGGCGGAGGCGGGCCCCGGGCTGCACGGGACGCTGGTGTATCTCCCGGGCAAGCCGGGCTATCGCGACTTCTCGGCCCTGCCGCTCGGCGTCGGCGGAGGGGCGATCCTGCGGTGGAGACGGGGCGACCACGGCTTCTCGCAGCCCATCACGGTGGGCGCCTACTGCGCGCTCGCGTACGACCTGTACGATCCGCTGCGGGCGGACGACCTGGCGCACGGATTCACTTTCAGCACGGGCTTCCTCCTCGGCCTGGGAGTCGCGCGGTGAGCGCGCGCGCGCGCCGTCGCGGTCCCGCCCCTGCGGCGGCCCTGGTCGCCCTCGCCCTCGGCGCCTGCGGCCCCTACGCGGAGGTCGCGCAGAAGCTCGACGTCACCGCGCGCGTCGCCGGGGACACCTGGATCGCCGCCAGCGGGGCGGAGGTCCGCGTCCTCCTCGTGGGCACCTCCTCGAGCGACGGCTCGACCCCGTTCGCGTTCACCTCGATGCAGATGCCGATCTCGGCCGGCACCTCGGCGAGCACGCTCCAGGGGACGTGGGCGGAGACCGGGAGCGAGGGGCGCGCGACGCTGCGGGTCGAGCGGGAGTACACGCTCCCGGACGAGCGCACCACCTCGCTCCTCAGCCGGCGCGGCGCCTGGCGCACCGACGAGCGGCGCACCCTCCAGCTCACCGTCATCCGGGACGGCGGCCGGCTCGTGCTCGCCGGCGACGCCGCGCTCGCCGGGACCTACGCCGCCTTCGGCGCCGCGCTGGCGCGCCTCGGCACGGCGACGGCGCGGGACGCCGCCTGCGCGTTCCAGATCGCGAACCTCGGCATCCGCAGCTCCGAGATCCGCATCATCGGCTTCGGCGGTCCGGGGATGACGCAGTACCAGCGGGCCGAGACCTACGTCGGGACCGTCGCCGGCAACCTCCGCGTGTCCCAGAGCGGCTTCACGCACAACACGACCACGATCCTCTACTCGGCGTTCGAGGACCTCGGCGGTGCCCGGGTGGACGGACCGCAGGTCACCGACGCCAACTCGGGCGGAGACGGGCACATGTCGGGCGTGCTCACGTTCGTCCTCCAGCCGCGCTCGCCGGACGGCTCCGCCGCCACGCCCGTCACTGGCTCCATCGACTACGGCGGCGCAGGGAACCCCGCCGATGCCGTCCAGATCTCGAACGGGAGCGCCAGCGGAGGGGTGTACGTCGTCTCCATCGAGGGGGGCGGCTCCGCCCGGGTCAGCCCGGAGACGCCTCCGTCGCCCTCCGTGGCCGAATGCCTCGGCCTCCCGTGAGTGCCCGCCGGCACTCCGGCTGCCCGTACACCTCCCGTGAGCCCTGCCGGCTGCCGCGGCAGCCCGTACATTGCAGCGGTGCGCCGGATCCCGGCGTGACGTGCTCGTGCACGAGAGGTGAATCCATGCGGAGGCTCTTCCTCGTCTCGGCGTTCTTGCTGGCGTGCGGCGGCAGCTCCAGCGACGGTGGTGGCGGCGGCGGCCTCTCGGGCACCGTCGGCGGGCGCTCCTTCACGCCCCGCGAGGTGAGGGCGATCCCGGCCGGGACCGGCACCACACCGTGCACGGTGCCGGTGCTCGGCCAGGTCGGCGTCCGGGCGCTCGCGCTCGACTTCGCGTCCTACGCCGACGCCTGCGGCGACTACGCGACGAGCCAGTGCAGGCTCCACGCGGGCGCACAGAACGTCACCCTCCTCTTCGCGAAGCTCGATCCGTCGGGCGCGGAGCCCACGCTCGCGGCGGGGACGTACACGGTCTACGGGAGCGCCACGACGGCCGTCCCGGACGGCACCGGACGGCTCACGGTCACCTTCGCCGAGTCCCTCGCGACGGGCGCGGCCCCGACCTGCGCGGGCACCCCCAGCCCGTCGGTGCAGGGCGGCACGCTCCGGCTCGACCAGATCACCGGCTCGGCCGTCACCGGACACGTCTCCCTCACCTTCGAGGACGGGAGCTCGCTCCAGGGCGACTTCTCGGCGCCCGTCTGCCCCGGGCAAGGTCCGGACATCTGCATGCTCGCGACCGCCCAGGCGCTCTGCACGGCGCCCCCGATCTGCATGCCTTAGCGCGGTCCAGTCGCCGCTCACGGAAGACGTGAACCCTCCCCGGCCCGGGATTACGAAAGGGCGAGCCTGGGAGGGACCCATGTGCCGCAACATCCGCGTCCTCTACCACTTCGAGCCGCCCACGACGGCACAGGAGATTCGCGCCGCGGCGCTGCAGTACGTGCGCAAGGTGAGCGGCCTCCGTGAGCCCTCGGCGGCAGATGCCCCGACGTTCGAGCGGGCCGTGAGCGAGATCGCCGGGAGCACGGAGCGACTCCTCGCCTCGCTCCAGGCTCGCACGGCCGTGAGGACCCGCGAGCGCGAGCGGGAGCGGGCGATCGCCCGTGGCGCGCGGCGCGAGGACCGGCTTCGCGCGGCGCCCGCCCAGGGAGGGCAGGAGGCTGCGACGCGCGGGGCCGTCGCCGGGCTGGCCGCCCGCAAGCCCAGGCGATAAGACGAACGGCATGCCCGCCCCCGCGCTCCGGCGCGCTCGCCCGCGATCCAAGGCGACGGCGCTCACGCCGGCCGAGGCGCGTGCGTTCCTCGTCGGCCACCACGCCCTCGCCGCGCCCGAGCTGCCGCCGGGTCCGGCGGGGGTTCGCGCGCTCCTCGCCCGGCTCCGCTGCATCCAGCTCGATCCGCTCGATCCGCTGGGCACGAACGCCGACCTCGTGGCCCTCGCCCGCGTGGACGGGATCGCCAAGGGCGACGTCTACCGGCACCTCCTCCCCGGCCACGCCTTCGAGCACTTCGCGAAGGAGCGCTGCCTGCTGCCGGCGGCGTCGTTCCCCTGGTATCGGGCGGAGCTCGCCATCGAGGCGCCGTGGTGGTCGCACGCCGAGCGGCTGCGCCGCCTGCCCGCCGGCGTGGTCCAGAAGGTGCTCGACGAGGTCCGGGAGCGCGGGCCGGTCGCCGCAGACGACCTCGCCGACCACGGCCGCGTCGAGCCGCTCGACTGGAGCGGCTGGCGGGGCACGCCGCGCGCCGCGAAGATGGCGCTCGAGGTGCTGCAGACGCGCTGCGAGGTCGTGGTCAGCGGGCGTGGTCCGCGCGGCAAGCTCTACGACGTGCCCGACCGCGCGCTGCCGGCTGCGGCCCGCACCCGCGTCCACCCGCCGGGGCGACCCACCGAGGAGCGGGTCGAAGCCTTCCGCCGCTGGGCGCTCCTCGAGCGCGTCGAGGCCGCCGGGCTCCTCTCGCGCGCCGGGGGCGCGACGTGGTCGATGCTGGATCCTGCCCGCCGGGCAGGGATCCACGAGGCGCTCCTCGCCGAGGGCGCCGTCGAGGAGGTCCAGGTGGTCGGCTCGACGCGCACCTACCTCGCGCCGCGCGGCTTCGCGGGGCGAAGGCACCCGAGCCCCGACGGCAGGCTCAGGCTGCTCGGTCCGCTCGACCCGCTCATCTGGGATCGCGCGCTCGTCCGCGCCGCGTTCGGCTTCGACTACAGCTGGGAGGTCTACCGGCCGGCCCACCTGCGCCGCTTCGGCTGGTACGTGTGCCCGCTCCTCCGCGGCGACGCGCTCGTCGGGCGCCTCGACGGCGCCGTCGAGAAGGGCGCGCTCCGGATCCGCGCGGTCTGGGCGGAGGCAGGCGGCGACCTCGATCGGCCCGCGCTCCTCGCCTGCCTCGAGCGGCACGCGGCGGCGTGCGGCGTGGAGCGCGTGCTCCTGCCGCGGCGCATCCGCGTGAACCGACCCTGACGAGCGGCGGCGACGGGGCGGGGGCGCAGCGCGAGCCGCTCCGCCCCCCGCGCGCATGGTCGGCTCGCGGTCCCCGAGCGGCCCTCGGCCTCAATGGAACGTGGACGCCGGCGGCTCGACGGGGTCCACGGGGTCCACGGGCGCGGCGGGCCCCGGCGGCACCTGCGCCTTCGGCCTCGGCCGCGTCAGGCTGACGAGGCGCTGCGGCACCCGCCGGATCTTGCCGCGCACCGTCCCCTCGAGCACCTCCACCTCGACGGGAGGCGTCAGCTCGTAGCGGTAGCCGCGGTGCGGGATGGGCTGCCTGAGCTTCATGCCGCGCCAGGTGAACTCGTGCACGAAGGGCTGGGCGACGAGGCCGTGGCGGACGTGGTCGCGGTGCTGCAGCAGGAAGGACGCGAGCTGCACCGCGGAGTGGTTGAACAGCCGGTGACAGCCGTGGCTCTCGCTGCCCAGGATCGACTGGTAGCTCACCGAGCCGTGGGTGCGGATGCCGTTGTCGTACCAGAGCGTGGCGCCCTCGGACTCCACCGGCCGGAGGTGCGGGAGCATCACGAGCCCGTAGGCCGACGCGTAGCCGGGCCCGAGGAGGTCCGTCTCGGGCAGCCAGCGCTTCGTGCCGTACGCCCGGTGCACGAGCGCGCGGGCCGGCGTCTGCGGCGGCGGCAGCCACGCCGGCGACGCGACGACGAACCGCCACAGCCGCTTGCCGACGTCGGAGTTCTTGTACCGGAGGCCCACCCGTCCACGCGGCCCCACCTCCTTCTTCCATCCGCCGATGGTGGTCGGCCAGCGCACGAGCGCGAGCTCCTCTCCGTCGCTGGTGCGCGCGTAGAGCGTGAGCGTGGGCCGGTGCGAGATCCGCCCGCGCCACGTCGGGAGCTCGTACCAGACGTCCCCGCGGTCGATCTCCGCCCGGAGCTCCATGTGCTCGGCGTGGTACGCGGGGACCGGCGGGAGCCGCAGGGCCACCGCGAGCTGGCGGGTGGCGCCGACGCCTCGCACGCGGAAGAACGCGGCGGCCGCGCCGGGATCGGTCCACCCCAGCGCCTGCGCAGCCGCCTCCGTCGCGGGAGACACGAGGTCCGGCGCCCCGTCCTCCAGCGCCTCGTACCGATCGGTGGCGTGGAACGCGTCCCCGTCGATGCGCCGGCCCAGGACGGTGCCGCGCGCCGCCGCCGCGCTGCCGTCCTCGATGAGGCCGGAGGCGTCGACCACGCGCGCGCGCAGGGACCGCAGGAGCGCGCGGAAGTCCAGCTCCCGGCTGTCCTCCGCGAGCGCCCGGCGGGTCTCGGGATCGAGCGTGCCGCGCGAGACGATGGCGTGCTTGCGCTGGTAGGCCTCGAGCGCCTCCTGCAGCCGCCAGCGCGGCGTCCGCTGCGCGCCGGGCAGGAGCCGCTCGCACTGGAGCCGCTCCTCGAGCGCGGCGAGCGCGCTCCTCACCGCGGCGGAGGGAGCGCCGTCCTGCGAGGACGGCCGCGGAGACGTCGCGAGCGCGTGGAGCGGCGTCGCGTCCACCGCCGCGTGACACAGGTGACGCTCCTCGTCGAGGAGCCGCGCCGAGAGCACCTGGAAGCTCGGGAAGATCCCGTAGAGCTCGAGGAACGCGTCGCGGCGCGCGCGCTCCCCGTCGGGTCCGGACGGGAACTCCTCGTTCGCCAGGGCGGCGTAGGTCGCGCGGTACGGCTGGGGCAGCTGCACCAGGTTCTCGGGATCCCGGAACACGAGCGGCACCCAGCCGTCGGACAGATCCACCACCGTGAGGCCCTCGCGCCGCGCGTCCTCCGCGCAGACGCGCCCCACCTCGCGACCCGCCTCGAGGACCGGGAGCGGGGAATCGCACGCGGGCGGCGTGTCGGCAGCCGCGAGCGGTGGGCTGGGCTCCACCGGCTGCGGCTGCGGCGGGGGCGCGCCCGGAGGAGGCGGCGGCTCGGCGAGGCAGCCGCAGAGCAGCACGAGGACCACGGGTGAACCGAGCAGGGACCTCCACGATCCCGGCGTCGAGCCGGCCACTCCACCTCGCCGAAGCACTCCGGAACTCTAGGGCCTCGGCGCGCCCGGACTCGATGTGTTCCTCGGCACACATCGCGGAGGGGCGGGCCGTGCACGCTCGGTGCCGCTCCCGCTGTGCGCCATCGGAGCAGAGCGCCGCAGCCCGGGTCCTTGACGTTCCAACGATCGCTTGCTTTGTCACCGTGATGACCACGCACGACCCGGCGTTCACGGAGCACCTGCACGGCGAGCCACCCGGGCGCGAGGAGCCGCGCGCCGGTCGCCCACCTCCGGGGCGGCGCGCCGCCTTCCCGCGCGCGGCCGTCGCCGTCGCGCTCGCGGGGGCGCTCCTCGGCGCGGTGTTCGCCGCGCTCAGCACGAGCGACTTCATGCAGCACCTCGATCGGCAGGTGCACGCCATCCACTGCTCCTTCCTGCCCGGAGCCGCGAAGGACGTCGCGGCGAGCGGCTGCAGGACCGTGATGATGAGCCCCTACAGCTCGCTCTTCCGCGAGAGCCTGTGGGGCGGGATCCCGGTGAGCCTCTGGGCGCTGGCGGTCTTCGCGTTCCTCGCCTATCGGGCCGCGCTCCTGCTGTGGCGGCGCCAGGCCTCCGCGGGCGACGCGAAGGTGCTGCTCGCGGCGGCCGCCCTGCCGGTGGCGATGTCCGTACTGTTCGGCGCGGTCTCGATCTTCTTGCTGGAGGCCGTCTGCAAGGTCTGCATCGGCATCTACGCCGCGAGCGCGCTGTGCTTCGCCGGCGCGCTCCTGGCGTACCGGGCCGTGCGCGCCGCGCCGGGCGAGGCGCGGTTCGCGGCGGCCCTGCTGGAAGGGACGGCGCTCGTCGCCGCGGTGACGCTGGCCTACGTCGCGTCCGTGCCGAGGCCGGATCCCCGCACCTCGACGCAGGGGTGCGGCGCGCTCGTCCACGCCGAGGACAACGCGGGCGTGATGATCCCGCTCACCGCCAGCGCGGGCGGGACCCCCTCGGTCGAGGTGCTCGATCCGCTGTGCGCGTCCTGCAAGGCGTTCGACGCGAGGCTCGCGGCGAGCTCGCTCGGCGAGCGCCTCGACCTGAAGGGCGTGCTGTTCCCGCTCGACTCCCGGTGCAACTGGATGGTGACGGAGGCGATCCACCCCGGCGCCTGCGCGGTCAGCGAGGCGGTCCTCTGCGCGGCCGGCGTCGGCCAGGGGCCGAAGAACGCCGCCGCCGCGGGGGCCGTGCTCCGGTGGGCCTTCGCCCGCCAGACGGAGCTCCGCGCGCTCGGCGCCCGCGACGAGGCCGGGCTGCGGGCCGAGATCGAGCGCGAGTTCCCCGCGGTCGCCGGCTGCCTCGGCGGCGCGCTCGTGAGGAGCAAGCTCACGAAGAGCCTGCGCTGGGCGGTCGCCAACGCGATCCCGGTGCTCACGCCTCAGCTGTTCGTGGGCGACGCGCGGATGTGCGACGAGGACACCGACCTCGGCCTCGAGTACACGCTCTCCCGCATGCTCTCGCCCGAGGCCGCGCAGGAGCGCGCGCGCAGGCGCGCCGCCGAGCCGCCGCGGCCTCCGCCCCCACCGCCGCGCGCGGACCTGCAGGCGAGCGCGGCCGCGGCGCCGCCGGAGGTGGAGCCCCAGCTCCGGACCCCCGCCGCTCCTCGCGCGGTGGAGGCGCCCCCGGCGGCGCCCGGTGCGGAGGCTCCCCCGCCCCCGCCGAGCCCGGCGGAGGCCGTGCAGGACGAGGCGCGCCCCGGACCGGCTCCGGAGCCGACCCCGTCCCCGTCTGACGCAGAGTCGCCGGCAGAGACCCCGAAGCCCTCGCACGTGGAGACCGAGCGATGAACGACACCTCGAGGCGCTGGATCCTGCTCGCCGCGGCGCTCGCGATCCCGGCGGCGCTCGTCGTCACCTGGGCCCGCGCCGCCCAGGCCCGGCTCGACGCCACGCAGGGCGCCGCGCGCGAGGTCGCGACGGCGAGCGTGTCGAACGACGCCTACTGCACGCCGGAGCTGAAGGCGATCGTCCGCCGCGTCGCGGGCGCGTGCGGGCTGCTCGACGGCGGCGGTGGCGGCCGCGGCTGCCAGCCCCTCCAGGCCAGGAAGGTCGCCGCGCTGTCCGGCAGCGACTTCAACGCGCTCTTCCGGCCGCTGGCGCACCGGGCGCACATCGTCCAGTTCGATCCCACGAAGGCGGAGCTGGATCCGGCGGCGCGCGCCCTCGTGGAGAAGGCCTGGAGCGATCAGCGCGGCGCCAGCTTCTTCTTCGTGGTCTCGCGCGCCAGCCCCGACGGCGACGAGCAGTACAACGAGGCGCTGAGCCGCGACCGCGCGAAGGCGGTGCTGGACCACCTCGACGCGAGGTTCCACGACGAGGACCTCAGGAAGCAGGTGGGCCTCCTGTGGCTGGGCGAGGAGTTCGCGCAGCTCCCGACCGAGTTCTGCGGCTGGGACCGCTCGCGCGCCGGGGCGTGCAGCCACGCCGACATCAACCGCAGCGCCTTCGTCGCCTGGATCGACTGTGCGATCTGAGCGGTTCGCGTGGACGGGGGCCGCGCTCCTCTCCGTCGCGCTCGCGCTCGCCTGCCAGGAGGGGCCCGGCGCCGGGGAGGCGGCCCTCCCGGAGCGCTTCGCCGGCGTGCGGAAGCAGGCCACCACGGCCGCGGCGGCGCAGAGCGCGTTCTGCGAGCGGAGCTATCCCGCCGGCGGCGAGGGCGCCCGCCGCTACGCTGCGCCCCCGCAGCGACCGCTGCCCGGCGCGAGCGATCCCGGCGGCGCTGCCGGCGCGCGGGGTAAGGCCTGGACCTGGGTGAACCTCTGGGCCACCTGGTGCACCCCGTGCGTCGACGAGCTGGAGCTGCTCCGCCGCTGGCGGGACGGCTTCGCGCGTGACGGCGTGGACGTCCGCCTCGAGCTCGTCAGCATCGACGCCGCCGACCGTGGGCAGGAGCTCGTCGCGTGGCGCGCGAAGGGGCTGCCCGGGCGACTTTCCTGGCTCCGCTCCGAGGGAGATCTCGGGCCGCTGCTCGACTCGCTCGGGGTGGAGCGGGACGCGATGATCCCGATCCACGCGCTCGTCGACGGCGCCGGCTGGATCCGCTGCGTCCGCGTCGGCGCGGTGCACGAGCAGGACTACGCCGCGGTGAAGGGGCTCCTCGGGCGCTGACCCCGGTCGCCTCGGGAGGAGTGCGCGAGGAGCCCGGCTCGCTACCGGCCGCCCCGGACGAAGTCGATGCGGCCGAACAGGCCCGCGGACTCGTCGTCGGGCCCGGCGGCGAAGAAGAGCGTTCTCGCCGGCCCGGCCGCGCCGTCGTTGCCGAAGTCGAGGCCCCACAGCCCTTCGATGGTGATCCGGCCCCCCTTGCCGGTGAGGTACGCGCCGCCGCCTTCGGAGGCGTCGCCCGCGAGCGAGTAGCCGATGATGTGGCCGTCGCCGAAGTTCCCGACGAGCAGCTTCCCGCCGAACCGGCCGAACCCGGAGGCGGGGGCGAGGGCGATGCCCCACGGCGAGTCGAGCTTGCCTCGCGACGCGACGCGACCGATGAGCTCCCCGTCGGGCGTGAAGGCGTTCACGTACCCGTGGTGCTGGCCGGGCACGTCGTCGTGCCGGTCCGCGTCCTGCAGCGCGTACGTGACGTAGATCGTGCCGCCGATCGCCCGGATGCCGAACGGCGCGTACCCCGCCGGGATGGTCGGGTCCCGGAAGCCGCCCGTCGTGGCGACGGGCTTGAACGCGCCGTCGAACACCCGCACCGCCCCGCCGTGGAAGTCGGTGGCGTAGAGCCGCTCGTCTCCGCTCGACGTCGCGGCGAGGGTCAGGCCCTTGTACACGGCGCCCGCGAGCGAGTCGTCCACCACGACCACGGTCGTCGTGGAGCGGATGGCCGGCGCGACGGGCGGAGGCACCTTCGGGTTCCAGGCGCTGAGGGTCCCGTCCTCGCTCGCGAAGATGAAGAACGCCGGTTCGTGGGCGCCGCCGCTCGAGACCTCGAAGCTCCCGCCCGTGTTGCCGACCACGCCGGTGGGACTGCCGGCGTGGCCGCCCGCGCCAGCGATGCTCACCACGAGCGGCGGAGCGCCGAACTGTGCGATCCCTTCGCCGTCGTAGAGCGTCGAGACCCCGGCGCCGTTGTCGGACACCCACCACGGGCTCGCGCCCCGGTGCGTGATGCCCCAGGCGTTCACCAGGTTCGCGTCGAGGTGCTCGGAGGAGACGGCGCCGTCCGAGACGAGGTTCCGCTGAACGTAGAGGCCGCCGAGCGCCTCGCGCGCGGCCGGCGTGACCCCTTCGTCCGCGGCGCGGCCGGTCACGCCGGCGGTCAGCGACGCCGCGCACGCGAGGAGCGCGATCGGGAAGACAGGGTGTTTCGAGACGAGCTGCGGCTTCATCGGCGAGCCCTCCGGCGCCGAGGTGCCGCGCCTTCGCGCCGCGACGCGCGTGCTCGGGCGCGGGACCCGCCTCGGCTCGCAGAGGACTGACGCGCCGGCGGAGAATCGGTTTCGCTCCCGGGGGCGGCCCTGCGGGGCGACCCGACGTGGGCATCGCGCGACCGCGCGAGCGATCCACTCGCTCCTCGGCGCGGAGGAGCGGGGCCGGGCGACGACCCGCGCGCGCGGCGAGGCCGCGCCCGGCTCCTCGATGGGGAGCTCGGCCAAGGTCGTGGCGGCCCGCGCTCGCACGAGCCGGACGGCCGAACGGTGGCCGAGCGCCCGGGTCACTTCTTCCCGCGCGCGCCGGCCTCTGCCGGCGGACCCTTCCTCGCCTGCGGCGCGTTGCGCGGGTCGTCGGACGCGCGGACGTACTTGATGCCCCAGGGGCCCTGGGCGTTGAGCTGGAGCACCGTGTCCTTCGAGGCCTTCGCGAAGTGCTGCATCCCGGGCTCGAGCACGAAGAAGCTCCCCTCCGGCAGCTTCTCGAGCTTGCTCTCGTCGAAGTCGGCGCCCATGCCGAGCGAGAACTCGCCGCTCATCACCGTCACGCGCTCGACCTTGGGGTGCGTGTGCGGCGCGATCTTGTAGCCGGCCGGCACCTTGAGACGCATCGTGAACATCCCCTCCTTGCCCGGATCGCCCTCCAGCACCGCCGCCTGCGCACCGGGCGGGAGCGCCGCCGGTCCGGCGGACCACTGGATGGAGTCCCCCGTCTTCAGGATGGCTTGCTTCTCCGAGCCCGTCCCCGCCTTGGCGGCGCCCTCGTGCTGTCCAGCCAGCGCGGACCCGGGGCCATACGCGACCACGATGACCGCCGCGAGGCTCGCGGCGTGCAGCTTACGTGTCCACATGTTTCTCCTCCTGCCCGATGAGTCGGAGGAGGTGCCCGCCTTCGCGCGCGCTGCGGACCGTCAGGTGTGCGGGTCGTTCCTCCCGACCCTTCGACACCGGGGCGCATAATCTGCCTGCGCCAACGCGGCGCACGTAAAAGTTCGCTGAGCGGCCACCGGCCGGCCCCCGCTCCCTCGGCCGCCCCATGGCCCCCCGCCCGCGGGCGCGGTAAGGTCGCGGGCCATGCGCCTCGCGACCTCCGTCCCCGAGCTCCCCCAGGCCCCGGCCGATCGCCCCGACGCCGCCTCCCGCGTCGAGCGCCGGCATCGCCTCAAGTTCCACCGCGCCGGAGGCCTCGATCAGCTCGCGCTGGAGAGCGGCGCCGACCTCCTCGCGCTCGAGGAGCTCGACCAGAAGCTCTGGATCGCCCTCTCCTGCCCCACCCGCGGCCTCGAGCTGGACCCGCGGACCCTCGACCTCCTCGACCTCGATCGCGACGGGCGCGTCCGGGCGCCCGAGATCCTCGCCGCCATCCGGTTCTGCGCGGCGCGGCTGCGCGACGTGGGGCTCGTCCTCTTCGGAGCCGACGCGCTGGCGCTCGACGCCCTCCGCGACGACACGCCCGAGGGCAAGGCGGCGCTCGGGGCCGCCCGGCGCCTGCTCGCGCACGTCGGCCGCCCGGAGGCGACCGCGATCCGCGCGGCGGACGTGGCGGACACCACGAAGGTGTTCGAGCACACGCTCTTCAACGGCGACGGCGTCGTGCCGCCGGAGTCCGCGCCGGATCCCGGGACCCGCCAGACCCTCCTCGACATCGTGACCACGATGGGCGGCCTCGCGGACCGGAGCGGCAAGCTCGGGGTGGACCGGGCGCGCGCGGACGCGTTCTTCGCGGAGGCGGAGGCCTTCGCCGAGTTCTGGCGGCGCGGCGAGGCGAGCGCGGAGGTGATGGCGCTCGGCGACCGCACCGCGGCCGCGCACGCGGCCGTCCGGGCCGTGCGCGCGAAGGTGGACGACTTCTTCGTCCGCTGCGGCCTCGCCGCCATGGAGCCGCGCTCCGCCCTCGCCCTGAACCGGACCGAGCCCGAGTACGCCGCGCTCGCGGCGAGGGAGCTCGCCGCGGCCGGCGCCGAGGTGGCCGCCTTCCCCCTCGCGCGCGTCGAGCCCGGGCGCGCGCTCCCGCTCTCGGGTGGCGTGAACCCGGCCTGGGCGGCGGCGATCGCCGCGCTCCAGCGCGACGCCGTCGTCCCGGTGCACGGGCCCGGCAAGGACGCGCTCACGCTCGAGGAGTGGACGGACCTCGTCGCGCGCTTCTCGCCCTACGAGGCGTGGCTCGCGACGAAGACCGGCGCCCGGGTCGAGGCGCTCGGGATCGCGCGCGTGCGCGAGCTCCTCGCGGCGGGCCGGGCTCCCGTCCAGGCGCTCCTCGCCGAGGACGAGGCCCACGCCGCCGAGGCCTCGGCGATCGCCGACGTCGTCCGGCTCGTCCACTACTGCCGGGACCTCGGGACGCTGCTCAAGAACTTCGTGTCGTTCGCGGACTTCTACGACCCGCTCCGCCCCGCGGTGTTCCAGGCCGGGACGCTCTTCCTCGACGCGCGCAGCTGCGAGCTGTGCATCCGCGTGGACGACCCCGGCGCGCACGCCTCGATCGCCTCGCTGTCCCGGATGTACCTCGCCTACTGCGAGTGCCGCCGGCCCGGCGGCGAGGCGATGAAGATCGTGGCCTGCTTCACGCAGGGCGACTCGGACTACCTGATGGTGGGCCGCAACGGCGTGTTCTACGACCGGCAGGGACGGGACTGGGACGCGACGATCGTGAAGATCGTCGAGAACCCCATCAGCATCCGCCAGGCGTTCTGGGCTCCGTACAAGAAGGCCCTGCGGTTCGTCGAGGAGCAGGTCGCGCGCTTCGCGCACGCGAAGCAGAAGGCCGCGGACGACCACGTCCAGTCCACCGCGACGCACGTGACCGACGCCGCCATCGGCGAGAAGGCCCCCCCGCCCCCCCCGCCCGTCGACGTCGGCAAGATGGTCGGTATCATCGCCGCCCTGGGCGTCGGCATCGGCGCCCTCGGCACGCTGCTCGGCGGGTTCGTCACGGGGTTCATGGACCTGAAGCCCTGGTGGGCGAAGGTCATCGCGGTGGCGGCGATGGTCCTCGTCGTGTCGGGGCCGTCGGTGCTCATCTCCTGGCTCAAGCTCCGGCACCGGACGCTCGGGCCCATCCTCGACGCGAACGGCTGGGCCGTGAACGGGCGCGTGCGGATCAACCTGCCGCTCGGGACCGCGCTCACCGACCGCGCCGTCCTGCCCGCGGGCGCGCGCCGGACGCTCGACGATCCGTACGCGGACGACACGGCGAAGCGCCGGCGCCGCCTGCTCTGGCTCGCCGCGGCCGCCGCGGCCCTCGCCCTCGGCGCCGCGAGGTACCTCGGCCACTGGCCGTTCGGCCCGCCGTTCTGGCGGGGGTAGCGAAGCGCGTCGCGCGGACGCGCGCCGGGGCGCCGTGCCTCAGCCGCGCCGCGCGACGAGCGCGGTCAGCTCGTCGAGGAGGGCCGGCTTCCCGAGGTGCGCCTCGAAGCCGGCCGCCTTCGCCCGTTCCTTGTCCTCCGGCTGAGCGTAGCCGCTGAGGGCGATGAGGCGCATCCCGCGGAGCGACGCGTCCGCGCGCAGCTCGCGGGCGACCTGGTACCCGTCCACGTCGGGCAGGCCGATGTCGCAGAGGACCAGCTCGGGCCTGAGCTCGCGCGCCTTCGCGATCCCCGACAGGCCGTCGGTCGCGACGTGCACCCGGTGCCCCTCCATCTCCAGCACCTCGGCGATGGTCTGCGCCGCGTCCACGTTGTCCTCGATGACGAGGATGTCCACGCGCCGCGCGCTCGCCGGGGCCCGGGGCGGGGGCTGAGCCGCCGGCGGGCCGGGCGCCGCCGGCAGCGTCACGACGAACTCCGAGCCGCGGCCGGCGCCCTCGCTGTCCGCGCGCACGCCGCCGCCGTGGAGCTCGACGAGCCCCTTCACGAGGGCGAGCCCGAGGCCGAGGCCGCCGCGCGTCCGCGCGAGCCCCTCGTCCGCCTGGACGAACGGCTCGAAGACGCGCGGCAGGAGCTCGGGGACGATGCCGAGGCCGTCGTCGCGCACGCGGATCTCGGCCCGCCCGGCGTCCGTCGTGACGGCGACCGTCACCGCCCCGCCCTCGCGGCTGAACTTCGCGGCGTTCAGGAGCAGGTTCCCGACGACCTGCGCGATCCGCGTCGCGTCCGCCTCGACCCACACCGGGCCGGCGTTCTCGACGCGCAGCTCGAGGTGCCGTCCGGCGAAGATCGTCCGGTGGTCGTCGCAGGTCCGCGCGACCACCTCGCGCAGGTCGACGCGCGAGCGCTGCAGCTCGATCTTTCCGCGCGAGATGCGCGTCACGTCGAGGAGGTCGTCGACGAGGCGCGTGAGGTGCTCGGTCTGGCGGCGGATCACGTCCCTCGCCCGCGCCGCCTGGTCGCTGCCCGCCGGCGCGCGATCGAGGAGGTAGATGCTGCTGCGGATGGGCGCGAGGGGGTTGCGCAGCTCGTGCGAGAGGACGCCGAGGAACTCGGTCTTGAGCCGATCGGCCTCGCGCAGCCGCTCCTCCGCGCGCTTGCGCTCGGTGACGTCCATGACGTAGCCGTGCCAGATGAGGCTCCCGTCCGGCTCGTCCGTGGGGACCGACCAGCCCTCGAGCCAGCGCACCCCCTTCCTCGGGTGCCGGTAGCGGAACACGTCGTGCCAGCGGGACCTCGTGCGGGCCGCCTCCTCGAGGACCTCGAGCACGCGCTGCAGGTCGTCCGGGTGGACGTTGGCGACGAGGGGGCCGAAGTCCGCCGCGAGCACCTCCCGCGGGATGCCGTAGAGGTCCTCGGCCGCCGGGGTGGTGAACGGCATGCACGCCGTGCCGTCGGGCCGGAGCCGGTAGGAGCAGATGACCCCCGGAACGCTCGCCGCGACCTTGGCGAGCTGATCCTTGAGCGCGCGCTGCTCCGCCAGCGCCTCCTCGGCGCGCCTCGCCTCGGCGTCGAGGGCGGGCGGAGCCGCGCCGGCCGCGCCCTCGGAATGCTCCGATGCGTCACGCACCGTGAACAGGATGCCGGTGCCCGTCTCCGTCGGCACCGGCGAGAGCTGCCCCTCCCACCACACCTCGCGGCCGAGCACCCGCTCTCCGTGGCGAGGGACCTTCACCGTCTCGCCGCGCTGGACGCGCTCGTAGAGCGAGAGGGCCACCTCGCGCGTGTCGGGGAACACGGCGAGGATGTCCTCGCCCTCGACGCGCTCCGCGGTGTAGCCGGTGCAGCGCAGCCACTCCGCGTTCGCGCGCAGCACCGTCAGGTTCGGCGCGACGAAGCAGAGGCCGATCCCCGCGCGGGCGAACAGCAGCCCCAGCACCTCGGTCGAGAGCGCCGCCCGCTCCTGGATGGCCATGGAAGCCCCCGCGGCGCGCGCGTCCCAGGGCACCTGCGGCCGCGCTCCGCCTGCGACAGAGTAGCGCACCCGCGCCGCGCGAGGGGCGACGGCGAGACCATCCCTCGCCAGCACGTCCGTCCCGGCGCGTCGCGCGCTCGCGGAACGACTCGCGCGGCCTGGCCAGGAGCCACTCGGCGCACATCGGCGCCGGACGCCCTCCTTTGCGCGTCCCGCGACGTCGGTACAATGTCGCTCTTCCCTTCACCGGAGGTCCGTGATGCGCACCGTCGTCGTCGTCGCCCTCGTCGGGCTCACGTCTGCCTGCGTCTCCTCGGGAAAGTTCCGCAACAAGTCCGCCGAGGCCGACGAGCTGCGGGCGCACGGGGCCGAGCTCGAGGCCACCCTCGCGCGGACCAACGGCGAGCTCGAGAAGCGCACCGAGGAGGCCCGCGCCCTCCAGGCGCAGGTCGCCGAGCTCTCCTCGTCGCGGGGCACGCTCGAGGCGCGCGTGAACGAGCTCTCGACGTCCAAGAGCAAGCTCGAGACCGTCAAGGCGGAGCTCGAGAAGAAGAGCTCGGAGTACGAGAAGATGGCGAACGCGCTGCGCGGAGAGATCGACGCGGGCCGCGTCGAGCTCACCGAGCTCCGCGGCAAGATGACCGTCAAGATGAAGGACAAGATCCTCTTCTCCTCGGGCTCGGCGACCCTCGGCAAGCCCGGCAAGGGCGCGCTCGCGGCGGTCGCGGAGGTCCTGCGCGGCGTGGAGGGCAAGGTCATCCGCGTCGAGGGGCACACCGACAACGTGCCGCTCGGCCGCGGCGGGTTCGTGTCGAACTGGGACCTGTCGGTCGCGCGCGCCCTCGCGGTCGTGAGGTTCCTGCAGGAGGCGGGGGTCGAGCCGACGCGCCTCGCCGCCGCGGGCTACGGCGAGTACCAGCCCATCGCCCCGAACGACACGCCGGAGGGCCGCAGCCAGAACCGGCGCATCGAGATCGTCCTCGCGCCCGGCGAGGCACCCGTCCCCGCTCCCGCGCCCGCTCCCGCGGCGCTGTGAGCCGAGGTCCCCCGCCCGCGCCCTACGGCGCCCGGGCCCGGGCACGGGCCCCCGACGCCGTCGGGCGGGGAGGACGCGGCGGGCGCGGCCCGCGCACGCCGAGCGCCGCCGCCTCCGCCTCGATCCTGCCGACGAGGTCCGCGGGCTCGGCGAGGACCGCCGCGTCGGAGCGCACGCCGACGCGCACCTCGCCCGCGTAGCTCAGGACGCTCACGCCGAGGCCGAGGCTCGCGGGGTGCGGGACCCAGAACATCGCGCTCGCGAGCGGCAGGCCCGCCAGGTGGACGCGGGTCCTCGGCCCGGGGAGGTTCGTGAGCACGAGCGAGGCCTTGCGCGCGAAGAAGCGCGTGAGCGCGTGCTGGACCGCGTCGGGCGCGTAGCCCGCGAGCGCGAGCACGTCGTGGGCCACGACGGCGCCCGCCCCGGCGCGGAGCGCGGCGACGCGAGCGTGGACCGCCTCGAGCCGCGCGACGGGCGTCCCGAGATCGATCGGCAGGTCGAGGAACACGACCCCGAAGCGGTTCCCGAGCGAGGCGTCGGCCCCGAGGTCCGGGCGGGCAGGACGGAAGTTCACGGGGACGAGCGCGCGCACGGGGACGAGCGGCGCCCGGCGGCTCGCGAGCAGCGACCGGAGCGCGCCGGCGATCGCCGCCACCAGCACGTCGTTCACCGTGGCCCCGCGGCGATGCCCCGCCTCGCGGACGGCGCCGAGCGGCACGCCTCCTGACCACGCCACCCTGCGCACGCCGGAGAGCTCCGCCGCGGAGAGGACCTTCGGATCGCTCGACATCGCGGCGAGCCGCGCGAGCGTCGCGGCGAACGCGGCGGCGTCCCGCGCGGCGGCGAGCCGCGCGCTCCCGAGCCACGGGCGCCCGCGATGCACCGCCTCGACGTGGGCGCGCGGGGCCTCCTCGGCGGCGTGCTCGTCCGAGAGGGCGAGGAGCAGCGCCACGAGCGCGAACCCGTCGCCGAGCGCGTGGTGGAGCTTCGCCACGATCGCCCCGCCGCGCCCGCGCTCCCGCACGACGTGGACGCGCCAGAGCGGGTGCGCCGGGTCGAGCCGGGAGGAGGTCACCTCGCCGACGAACTCGGGGAGCGTGCCGCGCGCGAGCTCGACCGGGACCAGGTGTCGCCGGAGCGAGAACCCGGGATCCGGCTCCCAGCCCGGCGCTCCCAGGAGACGGGGCACCGGCCGCTGCCGGAAGCGCTCGACCGCGAGCAGCCGCTCCTCGACGAGGCGCCGGACGCGCGCGAGCGCGACCGGCCCGCGGAACGTGAGGAGCGCCACGACGTCGGCCTCGTTCCTCGGCCGATCCATGCGGTACCAGGACGCGTCGCCCGCCGTCATCCGCTGCATCCGGCCTCCAGGCGCCGAAAGCGTGCCGCGCCCGACGAACCCACCGTACCGCTGCGTGCTCGCCCACGCGACGCGCCCCGAAGGTTCCCCCGCCGCGCCTCGCACGCGACGCACGCGCCGCACGGCCGGCGCACACACGCGCGCTCGCCCGGTCGGCCGTCGTTCACGGTTCGTCACGATTCAGCCGGGCCCACGCGGGAGCGCCCCGCAGGGACCTCGCCTCGAGGTCCCTGCGGGCCCGGCCACGCCTGGGGCCGCCCGCGCGAAGCTCCGCGCTGCTATGAACCCGGCGACCGCGCGGCGCCGCGGGAGGTGACCCTTGGAGCGCGAGCGCGACGCCCGGAGCCGGACGCGCGGCATCATCTCGACCGCTTTCACGCGGGCCCAGGACGTCGTGTACGTCGCGCTCGGTGTGCTCCTCGCGCTGAGCGCCGCCGCGATCGTCGTCCACGGCGGGATCGATCTCGTCCACGCGATGTTCGGCGGCCTCGACGTCCGCGCGTTCGTGACGCTGCTCGACCGGATCCTGCTCGCGCTCATGGTCGTGGAGCTGCTCTACACGGTGCAGGTGTCGTTCCGCGAGCACACCCTCGTGCCCGAGCCGTTCCTGCTCGTCGCCCTCATCGCCGCGGTCCGCCGGATCCTCGTCATCACCGCCGAGTTCGGCGCGCAGACCCGGCCCGACGACAAGCTGTTCCGGCAGGTGATGTCGGAGCTCGGGCTCCTGACCGTCCTCATCGTCGTGCTCGTCGCGGCGCTCGCGATCCTTCGCAAGCGGCCGGTGGCGGCGGAGTAGCGCCGCGCTCAGCCGCGCGGCCGGCGTCCCACCACGTAGGCGATCCAGCCGGCCTGGTTCTGCGCGCTGCCGCGCGGCAGGTAGCGGGCCGCGGCGCCGGGCCCCGCGTCCCACAGCACCTCGACGGCCTCGAAGCCCGCCTCGCCGAGGAGCTCCGTCAGCTCGGGGAGGCTCCAGAGCCGCCAGTCGTAGTGGAACGCCCGGCGCATCGGCCGGCCCCCCTCGAGCTCGAAGTGGATGGTGCAGCGGATCCGGTGGGTGATGGGATCGAACCCCTCCTGCTCCCAGACGTAGGTCACGCCGCGGCCGATCCGCCGGCGCTCGACGAGCGCCCGCTGCGCGTCCCACCCGCCGAAGGCGTCGAGCACGAGCGCGCCGCCCGGCGCCAGCGCGCCGAGCGCGGCGCGCAGATACTCGCCGAGCGCCTCGCGCGTGCGGAACACCCCGTAGCTGAAGTTGAGGGCGACGATCGCGTCGAACCCCTCGCCGCGGGGCGCGCGGACGTCGGCGGTCACGAGCTCGAGCCGCGAGGCCGCCGCGCCGAGCGCGGGGAGGCGGTACGTCCGGGCCCAGGCGTGCACCGCGGGATCGAGATCGACCGCCACGGCCGTCCGCAGCGGCCCCTTCGCCACCCAGCTCGCGGCGAGCGCCGCCGTGCCGCTGAAGTCCTCCCGGAGCCGCCGCGCCGGGCGTCGCCCGCGGAGGACCCGCTCGATGATGGCGATGTCCGCCTGCGGGTCCTGGACCGCGCGCTCGTAGAGGCGGTGGCGGTCGCGGGGGCCGGGCTTCGGAGGGGCGGCGCTTCGGGGGGCGCGGTTCGCGGGGCGCATTCGGGCGCCCTCCATACCCTTCCCTCCGCTGCCCGGCAATTCGCTCGCGGCCGCGGCGGGGCGGACGCGTCTCGGCCGGGTGCGCCCCGGCGTCCACGCTGCCCGGGACGCGCCGGCCCTCTATGTGCGACGCATGCGAAAGCTCGGCAGGCTCGCCCTCGCGCTCGCCCTGACGGCCTGCACCGCCCGCGGCGCAGGCCACGCCGCGCGGGAGCCGGTGATCGATCCTGCCCGCGCGCTCGCGGAGGTGGCCTGGCTCGCAGATCCCGCGCGCGAGGGGCGCGGCGTCGGGACGGCCGGCGGCGCCCAGGCCGCGCGCTGGATCGCCGACCGGTTCCGCGAGGCGGGCCTCGCGCCCGCGCGCGACGGCGGCTACCTCGAGGAGTTCGAGGCGCCCTTCCGCGCCACCCTCGAGGCGCGGAACGCGCTCGCGATCGGCCGCGCGCCGCTCGCGCTCCAGCGGGACTTCCTCCCCTTCGGCTTCAGCGACGACGGCACGATCGAGGCGGAGCTCGTGTTCGCGGGTCATGGCATCACGGCGCCCGAGCTCGGGCACGACGACTACGCCGGGCTCGACGTGAAGGGGAAGATCGTCCTCGTCGCACAGGACTTCCCGCGCGAGGCGGACCCCGCCTCCCCGTTCCGCGACCCCCGCCGGTACCGCTTCTCCGAGTGGCGCTACAAGGCCATGAACGCGCGCGACCACGGCGCGGCGGCGATCCTCGGCGTCCGCGACGTATGGGCCCACGAGGCTCCCGACGAGGTCCCGCGCTGGCGCGGGCAGGTCGCCTCGCGGGCCGGCCTCGTCGCGGCGCGGGTCACGGCCGCGGCGCTCGGCCGCGCGGGGATCGACGTGGCCGCGCTGGCGGCGCCGGGCGAGGCGGACGGGAGGCCCCACTCGCGGCCGCTCGGGCTCCGGGCGCGGCTCTCGGTCGAGGTGCTCCACGAGCGGGCCGCGACCGCCAACGTCGTCGCCATCCTGCCCGGCCGCGACCCGGCGGTGGCGGACGAGTGCGTGGTGGTGGGCGCGCACCACGATCACCTCGGCCTCGGCGGCGACGCCTCGCTCGCCCCCGAGCGGCTCGGGACGGTCCACCCGGGCGCGGACGACAACGCGAGCGGCGTCGCGGCCCTCCTCGCGGTCGCGCGCGCCTTCGTCGCCGAGGGCGCGCCGAGGCGCACGGTCCTCTTCGCTGCGTTCGCCGCGGAGGAGCTCGGCATCCTCGGCTCGTCCGAGCTCGCGAAGGATCCGCCGCCGCGCTGCCCCATCGGGAAGATGCAGCTCATGGTGAACCTCGACATGGTGGGCCGTCCCCGCGGGGGGAAGGTGTACGTGGACGGCGCGGACACCGCGAAGGGGCTGCGGGACCGCGTGGTGGCGCTCGCGGAGCGCTCGCCGCGCCTGCCGCTCCGGATCGCGTTCGGCGGAGGCGACGGGTACGGCCCCTCGGATCACACGAGCTTCTACGCGCGCGGGGTCCCGGTCCTCTTCCTCTTCACCGGACCCCACGCCGACTACCACCGGCCGACGGATACCGCCGACAAGATCGACGGCCCGGGCCTCGCGGCCGTGGCGCGGCTCGCCTACCGCGCCGCCCGCGACGCCGCCGAGCGCGATGGCCGCCTCGAGGTGGTCCGCACGGCGGCGCCACCGCCGCGCGAGCGCGGCGAGCGGAGCTACGGCACCTACCTCGGCGCGATCCCGGACTTCGCGGAGCGCGCCGAGCCGGGGGTGCTCCTCACCGGCGTCCGCCCGGGCAGCCCCGCCGAGCGGGCCGGCCTCGCCGAAGGCGACGTCCTCCTCCGCCTCGGAGCGGCGAAGGTGATGAACCTGCAGGATCTCGCGTTCGCGCTCCGCTCGCACCGGCCCGGCGACGAGGTCGAGGTCGAGTGGGCGCACGGGGCGGAGCGGCGGACCGCGAAGGTGAAGCTGGAGGAGCGCAGATGACCCGGACCCTCACCCCGACGCTCGCCGCCGCCGTCCTCGCCGCCGCCTGCGCCGCGCCGAAGGCGCCGACCGGCCCGGTCCCTCCCGCCGCGGCGCCCGTCGGCGCCCCGCCGGCGAACGCCGCTCGAGACCTGGCTCTCCCGGGCGAGCGGCACCTCCGCAACGTCCGTCAGCTCACGTTCGGGGGCGAGAACGCCGAGGCGTACTTCAGCTTCGACGGGCGGGAGCTCGTGTTCCAGTCGACGCCCGAGGGTGCCGGCTGCGATCGGCTCTACGTGATGCGCGCCGACGGCACGCAGCGGCGCCAGGTCTCGTCCGGCCTGGGCCGCGTCACCTGCGGCTACTTCTTCCCCGGAGGAGAGCGGCTGCTCTACTCCTCGACCCACGCGTCGGGCGCGGAGTGCCCGCCGAAGCCAGACCTCTCCCAGGGCTACGTCTGGCCCCTCTTCGACTACCAGCTCTACACCGCGCGGCCGGACGGCTCCGATCTCACCCCGCTCGCGCCGGCGCCCGGCGCGTACAGCGCGGAGGCGACGATCTCGCGGGACGGCTGGATCGTCTTCACCTCGACGCGCGACGGCGATCTCGAGCTCTACAAGATGCGGCTCGACGGCTCCGGGCTCGTGCGGCTCACGCACACTCCTGGCTACGACGGCGGGGCGTTCTTCTCCGCCGACGGCGCGCGCATCGTGTTCCGCGCCAGCCGGCCCGCCGACGCGGCGGAGCTCGCCGACTACCGGCGCCTCCTCTCGCAGAAGCTCGTCCGCCCGGGGAGGCTCGAGATCTACGTCATGAACGCGGACGGCTCCGGCGTGCGGCAGGTGACCCGGCTCGGCGCGGCGAGCTTCGCGCCCTTCTTCCACCCGGACGGTCGGCGCATCGTCTTCGCCTCGAACGTCGGGGACCCGAAGGGCCGCAACTTCGACCTCTACCTCGTGAACGACGACGGCGGCGGCCTCGAGCGCATCACCACGAACGACACCTTCGACGGGTTCCCCATGTTCTCGCCGGACGGGAAGACGCTCGTCTTCGCCTCCAACCGGAACGCGCGGCGGCCCGGCGAGACGAACGTGTTCGTGGCGGACTGGGTCGAGTGAGGGCCGTCAGCGCCCCTGCGGCTTCGGGTCCGGCGGCGCGGAGGGCCGCGCGCGGCTCGCCACGACCCCGTTGCCCCAGCGGCGCCGCGCGAGCTCGAGCCAGGCGCGCGTGGCCGGCGGCAGGTGCCGGTCCTTGCGCCAGATGAGCGCCACGTCCCAGGGGATCCTCGGCTCCGAGAGCCGCACCGAGAGGACCTGGCGGGGGTCGAGCTGGTGGCAGATGGTGTTCGGGAGCAGCGCGGCGCCGATGTTCGCGGCCACGGTCGCGACGATGAAGTCCCAGTGCGAGCTCTCGCTCACGACGGCCGGCTTGAACCCGGCCCGGCGGCACGCCTCGAGGATGTGCCCGTGGAGCGCGAACTCCGGCCGGTAGAGCACGAACGGCGTGCCCGCCAGCTCGCGGAGCTCGACCGAGCGGCGACGCGCCAGCGGGTGGCTCGGATGGAGGACGGCCCGGAGCTCGTCCTTCACGAACGGCATGATGCCGAAGGCCTCCTCGTCCGTGGGGAGCACCACCGCGCCGACGTCGAGCTCGCGGTTCATCACGAGCGCCTCGAGGTGGTGCGAGCCCTCCTCGCGCAGCTCGAGCACGATGCCGGGGTATGCCTGGTGGTACTCCGCGAGCAGCGGCGCGAAGAAGGTGACCCCGGTGATGGGGGGCATGCCGATGCGCAGCCGTCCGCGCCGCAGCGCCGAGAGCTCGGAGACCTCCTCCTCGATGACCCGCAGCGAGTCGAGCACGCCCTCCGCCCGCTCCAGCACGATCTGGCCCGCGTCGGTGAGCGTCACGCGCCGGCGCTCGCGGACGAGCAGCGGCGTGCCGAGCTCCTCCTCGAGCGCTTTCACCATCTTGCTGATCGCGGGCTGGGTCACGTGCAGCGACTGGCTCGCCCGCGTGAAGCCGCCCTGGCGCGCCACCTCGACGAAGTACCGCAGCGCCTGTACGTCCACGTCCACCTCCATGTCCCTGGGTTATGGCCAGCATAGCAAGAATGCATTTCCCTCATACATGCCCAGTCGGCTAGGTTGCGCGCGGGTTCACGGGACGGACCTCCGGAGCCACACGGGAGACGACGAAAGATGACGATCGAAGACCTTCTGCTGGGCGAGGAGGCGGCCATCCTGGACGAGGCCACCCACGCCGTCGCAGAGCTCGAGCACTACCGCCGCGACGGCGCGCAGGCGACGCGCGGACGGCTCGAGCTGCTCCACCGCCACCTGGTCGACGCGGTGCTCACGCGCGACCTCAACGCCCTGCGCGCGCACGTCACGCGTATGGCGCACGAGCGGTTCGCGGGCGGCTTCGACGTCACCGAGGTGCAGGCCGCGTTCTCGGCACTCGAGGACGCGATCTGGCGGAAGGCGCTGTCCAGGCTCCCCCCCGACGAACGCGCCTGGGGGCTCAGCCTGGTCGGCACCGTGCTCGCGCAGGGCGGCAGCACGCTCGCGCGCACCTTCGAGTCGCTCGCGCCTCGCGCCCCGGAACCGTGCGTGGATCTCACGCCGCTCTTCCTGGGTGCGGACGCGGTGCGGACCTCGCGCTCCGTCGAGGAGCTCGTCTACCCGGTCTAGCCGGCTCCTGGCGCCCGCCGCGATCGCCGCCCGCGCGGCAGCGGACGGCGGGCGTCAGGGCAGGTTTTCGAGCAGGAAGCGGATCGCGTTCTCGCCCATGACGGCGCGGATGGCCGCGTCCTGTAGCCCCTCGTCGAGCAGCGCCTGCGTGAGCACCTCGAGCCGCGCGGCGTCGAACGGCGCCGTGGTCGCCCCGTCGAAGTCCGACCCGAGCGCCACGTGCGACACGCCCGCGACGGCGATCGCGTGGTGGATCGCCCGGGCGACGGCCTGCGGGGTGCGGTCGCACACCGCGCCTTCCCAGTAGCCGATGCCCACGAGCGCGCCGTTCCGCCCGAGGCGCCTCAGCTGGTCGTCGGTGAGGTTGCGCGGCCCCGGGCAGGTGGCGCTCACGCCCGTGTGCGACACGATCACCGGCCGGCGCGCCAGGGAGAGCGCGTCGTCGAAGGCCCGCGGGGAGGCGTGCGCGAGGTCCGCGATCATGCGGCGCTCCTCCATCCGCCGCAGCGCCGCGCGCCCCAGCGCGCTGAGCCCGCCTTTCGCGGCCCCGTGCGCCGAGCCGGCCGCGGCGTTGTCCGCGAAGTGGGCGAGCCCCGCCGAGCGAAAGCCGGCCTGGAAGAGCGCGTCCAGCGCCTCGAGCCTCCCATCGAGCGCCTGGAGCCCCTCGGTGGCGAGCACCGCCACCACCGCGCGCCGGCCCTGCCGCTCGGCCGCGCGCGCCTCGAGCGCCGCGGCGAGCTCCGCCCGCGAGGTCGCGACGACGAGCCCGCCGCCCGAGGCCGCCGCGGCGCGCCGGAGCTTCTCGCCCTGGTGGAGCGCCCGCGCGAGGCGGCTCCCCCAGGTCGACGGCGGCCAGCGCGAGGCGACGGCGAGGGCGGTGACGAGGTCGCCCGCCCCGGGCGTCGTGGCGTAGTTGAAGCCCCGCGGCACCTCCGTGACCGTGGAGAAGAGCTGCACCGCGACGTTGCCCTCGGCGAGCCGCGGCACGTCGCTGTGACCGTGCGTCGAGCGCTTCAGCGGGTCGCGGTCCCAGAGCAGGAGGTCGTCGTGCAGGTCGACGATCCGGAGCGTCGCGTGCAGGCCGCGGGCTCGAGCGGAGACGGCTGGCAGCGGCCGGCGGGCGTCCACCCGGTTCATCCGCGCCGCGACCGCCGGCGCGAGCGCGAAGAAGAAGCTCCCCGCGGCGGCGAGCAGGAGGACGGCGGCGATCCAGGCGGCGCGGCGGAGCACGGACGGCATCGTACGCCAGGGCAGCGTTCGAGGCGGCGGAGTACGGTAGAGTCGCCGCCATGGAAGATCCCAAGGCGATCGGGGTGGTGCTCGCGACGCTCGTGAACCCGGCCGGCAAGCCCGTCAGCGGCGGCGCGGCGCGGGGACAGCTCTACGCCGGCCGGGACGAGCTCGTCGTCGTGCGACCCGCGCCCCGGGCCGAGCTCCTGCAGCGGGTGACCACCGCGCTGCTCCTCGGGTCCATCGCCGCGGTCCTCGTGAACGTCTTCACCTGGCGGAGCGCGGCGGTGCTGTGGGGCGCGGTCGCCGCGCAGGCGGTGTACTGGCTCACCCTGCCCGCGCGCCGCCGTGCGCTCGACCCCGAGCCGCTCGACGCGCGCGGCCTCGCCGCGGCGCGGAGCGCCGGCCGGATCGCGATCCGGGTACCGGCGAGCGCGGTGGTCCGGACCACGGCCCCGGAGCCCCCGCGCAGCGGGTTCCGCAAGCCCGCCCGCTTCGAGCTCACCGACGGCGCCCTCGAGGTCTACCTCTCGCCCGAGCAGCACGCCGCGATCGTGGCGGCCATCGGGCTGCGGCCCGCCGGCGAGGCGCCGGCCGGCCGCCCGTCCTGACGATCTCTCGCAGGCCGGCGCCGCTTCTCCCGCGCAGGCGCCCTCAGCGCCCGAAGAGGCCCTTCAGCTTCTTCTTCGCCTCGTCCTCGAGCCGCTTCTTCTGGCGCTCCGCCTCGTCGCGCGCCTTCCCCTCCGCCTCGGCCTTCTTCTTCGCGGCGACGTCCCCGACGTTCGCGCCCTCCGCGCCGACCGCGCGCCCGAGGGCGCCCGCCGCGGCCTGCTGGACGATGGCCTTCACCGCCCCGTCGAGCGAGAGCCCGTCGAGCCGCGGCTTCCAGGCCGGACCCGCCAGCCGGAACGCCACGGGGATCGGCGCCGTCGGCTTCGCGCGCCCGCCCGTCAGCTTCGAGATCAGCTCCGGCGAAAGCGAGAACGTCGCCGGCATCTCCAGCGTCCCGTCGAGCTTCACGCCGCCCTCGAGCGAGAGCGCGCCCTCGCCGGTCTCCGCGCGGAGCGGCTTCGAGAGCGAGGCGAGGCCGTTCGCGATCTTGAGCCCGAACGGCAGCTCCTTGCCGAGAGAGGTCGCGCCCCGCTCCGGCAGCTTCGAGGCGGCGAACGGGAGCTTCGACGCGAGCGGCGCCGCGATGGACGCGACGAGGTCCTTCCCGTAGAACGCGCCGCCCTTCAGGACGCCGTCCACGCCCCCCGTGACCGACTCCGACAGGAGCCCGAGCTTCCAGCCCTTCCCGCCCAGCTTCAGGCCCGCGTCGAGCGTCCCGCCGAGCACCTTGTGGTCGCCGAGGAGCTTCAGGACCTCCTCCCCCGCGACGCCCTTCAGATCGAGGGCGACCTCGAACGGCGCGTCGGGGCGCGCCACCGCGAGGTGCGTCCCGGCGGCCGAGACGGTGCCACCGAACGCCTCGAGCCGCGCCTGCTCGAGGGTCACCTCGTCGCCCTGGACCCGCACCCGCAGCGTGACGTTCCGGGCCTCGACCTTGCTCATGCGCAGCTGGCCGAGGCGCAGGTCCGCGACGCCGGAGAGCCCCGCGAACGCGGCGGGGTCGAGGGGCTTCGTCTCGGGCGGCTTCTTGCCCTTCTCGGACGGCGGCGTGGGGAGGAGCAGCTCGTCGAGGTCGAGGCGATCGCCGCGGAGCTCCGCCTCGAAGCGCGTCGTGGCCTTCGGGCCCTTGCCCGCGAGGTCCACCTTCGCCTTCCCGTCGAGCCGCGAGCGCAGGAGCGTGAGCTGGAGGGTGTCGAGCCGCACCTCCTGGCCTTCGCCCGCCTGGCGATACGCGCCGGCCGCGCGGGCCGAGAGCGGGTCGCCCGGCTTCTTCGCGAGCGTGCCGCCCGGGCGGAGATCCGCCCCGGCGAGATCGAGCGCCGCGTCGAAGCGGACGCGCCCGCCCGACTGCGCGGCGTCCGCCCGCACCACGAGCGTCATCGGCGCGCCCGCCGCCTTCGCGAGCTGCGCGGGCACGACGAGCCGCACCGGCGTGAGGTCGACGCGCATCTCCGCCGTCTGCGCGGTCTCCCCGCCCGAGCCCCGCACGACGAGCCCCACCGGGCCCGCGATCACCACGCCGCCCATCTGCTTGCGCAGCGGGGGGTAGTAGGCCGCGAGCGCCTCGGGATCGAGGCCGTGCCCGACGATCTCGAGGCCCTCGAACTTCGGCGCGTCTCCCTTGAGTCCGGTCGCGCGGCCCTTGCCCACGAGGGAGGCGGGGCCCGCCGTGAAGACGAGCTTCCCGATGCGGAGGTCGCCCGCCTGCGCGTCCGCCTCGAGGTCCGCGTCGAGGCCGACGTCGAGGGCCTTCCCACCCTCCTGCCCCGCGAAGGCGAGCTGCGTCGCGCGGAACCCGCCCTTCACCCGGAGCGGCCCCGCGCCACCGGGGACGGCCGCGCCGAGCTTCGCGGAGAGATCGGCCTGGAAGCGTCCGCCCCGGAAGCCCGCCGAGGGGGGCAGGAAAGGCGCGAGGGGGTCGAGGACGATCGGCTCCACCTTCAGCACGATCTCCTCCGGCACGGGCTCGAGCGACGCGGGCAGCGGGGCCGCCTTCACGCGCAGCTCCAGGTTCTGCTTCGCGGCGAGCACCGCGGCGCGCACGACGAGCTCGAGCGGCTTGCCGGTCTCGAGGTCCTTCACCTCGACGTCGAGGTCGTCGACGGCGAGCTCCTTCGCGTTCGGCACGGTCCGGTCGAGGAAGGCGATGCGCGCGTTCTCGACGGCCGCGCGGTCGACGCGCAGCAGGCGGAGGGTCGGCTCCTTCGAGGGGGCGGGGGCCTCCGGCTCGGCCGGCTTGGCGCCCTTCGCCAGCCGGTCCGCGACGCGCTGCGCGTTGGTCGTGCCGTCCGGCAGCTTCACGACGTTGACGTGCAGGCCCTCCACGACGGCCTCGCGGACGTGGACCTCCTTGCCGCCCGTCAGGATCGCGCGGAGGAGGTCCGCCTTCACCTCCACCCGCCGGACCTCGGCGAGGGGCAGGGGCTCCCCCTCTCCTGCCCCCACCGCGACGTCGGTGACGCGCACGCCGAGCCCGCCCCAGAGCCGCGTCGCGACGCCGCCGATCTCGACGGGCCGGCCGAGCTGCTGGGAGAGGGCCGCTGCCTGCTTGCGCGCCTGCGAGAGCAGGATCCGGTCGAGGGCGAACAGCAGCCCGACCACGGCGACGACGAGGACGAGGAGGACGGCACCGAGGATCTTCGGCCAGCGCCTGCGCGTGCGGGGCTCGGACATGCGCGGAGGCTACGGCAGGAGCGGACCTCTGTCAGCGACTCCGGTGCGGTGCGCGCGGGGCTCGCGCGGGGGACGCAGGGCGCGACATCGTTGAAATCCTCCGTCGTCCGGGATACATACGACCCAGAGCGCCGACCGGACGTCAGATCCCGGGACGCGGCGCATCCACCACATCGCGAGCCGTATCGCCGCCGAGCAGACGCGAGGAGCGTCGCCGGCGCTGCCCCCAAGGCCAGGAGCCCATGTTGGAGAGACCGCAGCATCACGAGAACCGCGCCGGCGGGCGAGGTAACAAGCGCCGTCGCCAGCGCCCCGTCCGCGGGCCGGGGGGCCGCCGCCCGGAGCGTATCCAGCTGACCGAGGAGGGAGTGCCCGCCGCGACGCCCGACTCTCCGCCCGTCTCGCCGGTCGTGTTCGTCTCGGACGACACGCGCGCGCGCTACCCCTGGATCCCGGGGCGCGTCATCGCGGGCAGCGTGTGGCGCGGGCCGGACCACATCCGAGTCCGGGTCGACGAGAACGGCAACGCGGCGCCGTGGAAGACGGTTCGCCGCGGAGGCTGAAGCCGCGCCGAGCTCCACCCGGCGGTCGCGCCGCACCTGGCGCGGCGGTCGGTCGAAAGCGAGGGCACCCGCTTCTCCGGCCGCCGTCGATGAGGCAGACTCGCGCACATGCTCGAGACCGCCATCGCACTGGTCGCCTTGTTCCTCGTGATGCTGGGCGGCCGCGCGCTGTTCCGGCGGAGCTCGGCGGCGCCGCGCGAGCGCGCTTCGACGGCGGGCGGCGCCCTCGTGCTGCGTCCGCTGCGCCGGAACGGGGTGATGCTCGGGATCGGCGCGCTCCTCCCCACGATCGTGCTCGCGGGGCTGGTGACGCGGGTCTGGGTCGGGGGGCAGACGGGCGTCCCCGGGCTCCTCCTCGGCGCCGCCGCCACGCTCGCGATGCTCGCCGTCACCGCGCACCAGTTCGCCTCGGCGTTCCGCCAGCGCATCGTCGTGCACGACACGTTCATCGAGCGCGTCGGGGTGCTCACGCGCCGCAACGTGAGCTGGACCTCCGTCTCGAGCGTCGCCTACAACCCGCTCCAGCGGTGGTTCTACCTGACGCTCTCCGACGGCTCGCACCTGTGGCTCTCCGAGACGCTGCGCGGCGCCGGGGAGTTCGCCGAGATCGCGCTCCGCAGGCTCCCCGAGGGCGCGCTGCGCGCCGACCCCGTGGCGCGGGAGGTGCTCGAGGAGCTCGCGGCCACGGCGGCCGAGGGGGCCCGGACCGCCGAGGCGGACCAGCGGGCCTGACAGCGTTGCTCGCTCGGGTCGAGCCCGTCGCGAGGCGCTCGAGCAGGATCCTTCGCCGCGCGCGGCGCGAGCGCTCACAGCGCTCGCCTCCGCCGGGACCGACACGTAGCCCTCCGCCGCGCTGCCTTCCGGGGGTCGGCTCGGACGAGGCACTCCGCGGACGCCCGCGTCCGCTCGGGCCGCGCGCGTGTGCGCCGGTCTCCTTCGTTTGTCCACCAACGGACAGGCGAACGCCCGATTCGACCCCGCCCGCAAGTCCCGCCGTCCCGGGATTCCCCTCACCCGCCGAATGCTGCTCTCCTCGCGCGGCGGGTCGGTCGACTGGAGACGAATGGAACCCGAGATCCGGGCGGCGTTGCTGAAGCTCTACCTCGAGCAGCTCCGCACCTTCGGCGACGGGGACGCGGCGTCGATCCGCGGCGACGTGCGGACCGAGACCGTCCGCCGCGTGGAGGAGGCGCCCGCGGCGGGCTGGCTGCCCATCGCGTTCGAGGTCGAGATCGTGCAGGCCGTGCAGCGGCGCCGGGGCGACGACGGCGTGCGCGAGCTCGGCCGCGCGCTCGGGCGCGTCGCCACCGAGACGCCGGTGCTCCGGCCGCTCGTGACGGCGACGCTCGCGATGCTGGGCCGCCGGCCCGAGGTGCTCGCCTGGATCGCGGCGAAGGGCTGGAACGTCGCGACGCGCAACGCGGGGCACGCGACCTACCTGCGGCGCGGGCCGGGGCTCGTCCACGTCGTGCTCGAAGACCTCCCGCCCGTCTCGCGCGACCGCGCGCACCTCCTGCGGTCGTGCGGAGGGATCGAGGGGCTCTACGCCTGGGCGGGGCGCGCGGCGCGGGTGGATCTCGTATGGGAGCCCGGCACCGACCGCGCGATCTTCGTGAGCTCCTGGGGCTGAGGCGACGTCCCGACGGACCCCGCCGGCGCCTGGACCCGCGACGGCTGGCGAACGCACCCGAGGGCGCGGTCTCGCGCCAGCTACCTCACGATCACCCAGACGGGCTTGCCGAGCGCGTCGATGCGCCAGCGGAGCATGAGCTGCGCATGCCCCCAGCCCTCCGGACCGCGCGAGAGCCCGCTCTCGAGCGCCCCCGGGGTGAAGTCGAGGCGGAGGCCGGTGACCACGAGGAAGCTCGCCACGCTCGCGAGCGGCTCGATGTGCGCGCGGGAGAGGAGGTGCGCCGCGAGCTCCGTCCGCTTCCCGCGGGACGACACCCGCGGCTCGTAGCCCGGCACGGACACGCGCGGCTGGCACACGTCGCCGACGCACGCGGGCGGCGCGGCGGCGTCCCCCGCGGCCGGGCGGGTCGCGGCGCCGGAGGCGGCGAGCCGGAGCGCTGCGGAGGGGGCGACGAGCTGTCGCTCGAGCGGGCGGAGCACGACGCCGCCAGCGCTCGAGGCGCTGCTGGCGAGCACGGCGACGAGGGGCATCCACGCGAGGGGCATCCCTTCACCCCTAGGGACCCACCGGTACGCCTTCAACGGCCCGTCCGTGCCTGCGGGCCGCCGCCCCGCTCGCTCGACCTCACGGCTCACGTGCGCACCACGGGCCCCACCTCGACCTGGAGCCCCGCCGCCTCCAGCCGATCGAGCAGCAGGAGCCCGACCGCGGTCGCGGGCGTGAGCACGCCGCCCGCCGGCGCGCGCGGGAGCGCTTCGCGCTGGGTGGCGAGGGCGAGCGCCGCCTCGCAGAGCGTCATGACGGTCACCCGGCTGCCGGGATCCCCGCGGGCGCGCAGCGTCGCGAGCACCTTCCGCCCGGAGGCCGCCTCACCGACGAGCCGCAGCCGCATGGCCCCGAGCTCGCGTGCCGCCGGCGAGGGGCCCTCTCCGGGCGCCGGTCCGAAGCGGCGCAGGAGCGCCCGCACCCGCTCCGCCGCGAGCGCGCGCTCGAAGAGGCGGAGCCCGAGCCGCGCCGCCTCTGCGCCGAGGCGAGAGCGGTACTCGGCGGCCTCCTCGTAGGCGAACTCCGGGCCGTAGCCGCGCCCGACCGCCTCGAGGAGCGCGTTGGAGCGCCGCACGACGCGGGTGTTCACCCGCGCCATCGGAAACGGCGCGAGCCAGACCTGCCGGACCGGGTCGCGCCGGACGGCGAAGAGGTCGGCGCTGCGCGCCCGCTCGGCGCCGGTCCGGTGCTCCGCCGGGTTGAGGAGCAGCACGTCGCGGCCGACGACGAGCTCGCCCGTCTCGGCCGAGTGGAGCACCGTGGCGAGCGTCCCGCCGCCGTAGCCGCCCCGGAGCGCGAAGCTCGCGCTCACGCGCCTCGTGTCCTGCCCCCAGCGATCCCGGATGAACGACGCGACGAGGAGCGCGCCGAGATCGGAGGGGACCGAGTCGAACCCGCAGAACGGCACGATGCGCGTGCCCGCGAGCGCGGCGGCCTCGTGGTGGCGATCGACCAGGCCGCGCACCCACGCGGTCTCGCCCGTGATGTCCACGTAGTCGACGCGGTGCCGGACGCACGCGTCCACCACCGGCCCGCCGTGGTGCGCGAAGGGACCGACGGTCGTGGCGAGCACGCGGGTGCCGGCGGCCATCGCGTCGATCGACCCGGGATCCGCGCTGTCCGCGACGACGAGCCCGCTCGCGTGCGCCTCCGCCTTCACGAGCTCGAGCCGTGCGCCGCTGCGGCCGGCGACCGCCCAGCGTAGCCCGGGCGGCGCGTGCTCCGACAGGTAGCGCGCCGCCAGCCGGCCGGTGAAGCCGGTCGCGCCGAACAGCGTCACGTCGTACGGCCTGCCGGCCACCTCGAAGCCCCCGCCCGCGTCCTCGAGGCACTCCTCTCACCCCCGCCGGCCGCGTGCACTCGCCTGGGCGGGTTCACCCCGGCGAGGGCGCGCCCGCGCGCCCGCCCGTGAGCGCGCGCTCGGGCACCCTCGCCGGCGCGCCGCCGTCTCGACACGGGCGCGCTCCGCCCCGGCGAGCGCTACGAGCCCGTCCTCGCCCTGGGGAGGGACCGCGGCTCTGCGTCGGTCGCGGCGCCGGAGCGCCACGCGACCCAGCCGGCGCCGTCCTCGAGCGCCGGACGGCTCGCGGCGGGCGGAGGCGGCGGCGCCGGCTGCGCCAGGACCTTCGGCGCGGGCTTCGCCTTCGGCGTCGCGGCGCGCTCGAGCCCCTCCCGCACCCGGAAGAAGCCGACGAGCTGCTGGAGGGACGCCGCCTGCGCGGCCATCTCCTCGGCGGTGGAGGAGAGCTCCTCCGCGGCGGCCGAGTTTCGCTGGGTCGTCTGATCCACGATCGCCATCGCTCTCGAGACCTGCTCGACCCCCGCCGCCTGCTGCTGGGAGGCCGCGGCCACCTCCTGCACCAGCTCCGCGGTGCTCCGGATGCCCGGCACGAGCTCGCGGATGAGCGAGGCCGAGCGCTCCGCCACCGCCACGCTCGAGCCCGCGAGCGAGCCGATCTCCTTCGCCGCCTTCTGCGCGCGCTCGGCGAGCTTGCGCACCTCCGCGGCGACCACCGCGAACCCCCGGCCGTGCTCGCCCGCGCGGGCTGCCTCGATGGCCGCGTTCAGCGCGAGCAGGTTCGTCTGGTAGGCGATCTCCTCGACGACGGAGATCCGCTCGGTGATCGCCTTCATCGCCTGCACCGTCTCGGCGACCGCGCGCCCGCCCTCCTCCGCCCGCGCCGCGCCCGCGGTGGCCGCGGCGGCGGTCTCCCGCGCGCCCTCCGCGTTCCGGGCGATCGACGCGTTCATCTCCTCGAGGGAGGCGGTCGTCTCCTCCACGCTCGCGGCCTGCTCGCCCGTGCCCTGCGACAGGAGCTGCGACGTCTCGGAGACCTGCTGCGAGGCGCCCCCGAGCGCCTCCGAGCCCGCGCGCACCTCGGCGATGACCACCGCGAGCTTGTCCGCCATCCCGGCCATCGCCGCCTGGAGCCTGCCGAGCTCGTCGCGACGGGTGACCGCCACCGCCTCGCGCAGGTCGCCGCGGGCGACCCGCTCCACCACCCGGATGGCCCCGGCGAGCGGCCCGGTGATGCTGCGCACCACGATCGCCGCACCGAGGAAGAGGACGAGGACGATCGCGAGCGCCGCGCCGGCGATCCGCCGTGCCTCGAGCGCCGCCGCCGCCTCGAGATCGTCGACGTAGACGCCCGAGCCGACGATCCAGCCCCACGGCTCGAAAAGCTTCACGTACGAGACCTTGCGGACGGGGTCGCGCGAGCCCGGCTTGGGCCACAGGTAGGCGACCATTCCGGCGCCGTGGCGCCTCGCGGTGTCCACGAACTCGACGAAGAGCCGCTTGCCGCTGGGATCGACCTCGCTCGCGAGGTCCTTTCCGTCGAGCTCCGGCCTCATCGGATGGACGATCATGCGCGGGGCGAGGTCGTTCACCCAGAAGTACTCGTTCCCCTCGTAGCGCAGCGCGCGGATCGTCCGGATCGCGGCCGCCTGCGCTTCGGCCACGGGGATGCGTCCCTCCTCCGCGAGGCGGGCCTGCTCGCGGAGCACCCCGTGCACCGTCTCGACGGCGGCCCGGACCTTCGCCTCGCGCTCCTCCAGCATGCGCGACTCGACGACGCGCACGGCCTGCCAGACGAGCGCGGCGAGCGCC
Organism: Anaeromyxobacter sp. SG66; assembly: GCF_022690805.1. Lineage (NCBI taxonomy): Bacteria > Pseudomonadati > Myxococcota > Myxococcia > Myxococcales > Anaeromyxobacteraceae > Anaeromyxobacter > Anaeromyxobacter sp. SG66. Next base: position 39,672 of record NZ_JALCZC010000008.1, on the reverse strand, counting down.
ACGGCGCTCGCGCCCACGACGATGCGGAGCTTCGTGACGATGGTGAGGCTTCCCAGCAGGCGTTTCATGGGCGCTCCGGTCGTGGGGTGCAGGACCTGCGCGCTTGGAAGACCCGTACCGATGAGCGGCTCCGAGGCCGGGCGCGCGTTGACCGTGGAATCGAGCCCGTCTTTCCAATGGGTTCGGCGCGTCGGCCGACGCGCGCAGCGTCTGCGTCGACGCGCAGCGACCGGGAGTGCGGCCGGCCCCGGGTCCAATCCGCCCGGGGCACGTCGCCTCAGGCGACGCGCCAGGCGCGCGACCGCGGCGCGCGCACGCCCACCCGGCCGCATGCGATGGCATCGACCGTCAGTGAATGTCGCTCGCGGCGCCCGAGGGCGACCGCTGATGTCCCGAGGCTATCCGCCCTCCCTGACAGCGGCCGGCCCGCGAACTCCTTCGGGGCTCCCGGCGTCATTTCTTTGACTTCCCCACACGAGCGCCCTTGCGCGCCCGGGAGGCCCCCCTAGCTTGATCCCGAGTGGCAGGAGCGCGGTGGTGGGGCGTGACCGGAGAGCGTCATGGGTGTGCTGGAGAGGATCCGGATGATGACCGCGGAGCAGCGCGACGCGCTCCGCGCGATGGACGCGGAGGAGCGGCTCGCCGTCGAGATCGAGGATCTCGAGGTCGATCACCTCGCGGCGGAGGAGGCGTACCTCCGGCGGCGGGACCGGCTCCTGGGCCGCGAGGTCCCGGACGTGTACGCCGACGTCGAGAGCGCCCGCTCGATGCTGGAGCGCGTGCGCGCCGAGCGGCAGCGGCGCTTCGAGCGGCGGCGGATGGCGATCCTCGCCGGGCACGGCGTCGCCCGCGGCGTTCCCCCCTCGCAGCTCGACCTGCTCCCGAGCGAGTGAGCCGTCCCGTCCGGGGGCGCGGCGGTCGCCCTACCCGGCCTTGAGGCGCTCGCGCAGGGCTGGCACCGCCTGGAACAGGTCCGCGACGAGGCCGTAGTCGGCGATCTGGAAGATGGGCGCGTCCGCGTCCTTGTTGATCGCCACGATCACCTTCGCCCCCTTCATGCCCGCGACGTGCTGGATCGCGCCCGAGATCCCCGCGGCGACGTAGAGCTCCGGCGCGACCACCTTGCCGGTCTGCCCCACCTGCCAGTCGTTCGGCACCCAGCCGGCGTCGACCGCCGCGCGGGAGGCGCCCACCGCCGCGCCGAGGTCGTCGGCGAGCCCGGAGAGCGGGCCGAAGTCGCCCCGGGTGCCCCGGCCGCCCGCGACGACCACGCGCGCGTCGGTGAGCTCGGGCCGCTCGCTCTTCACCTCCTGCAGCTCCACGAAGCGCGTCCGGAGCGAGGCCGCGTCCACCGAGACCGGCAGCGGCGTGACCGAACCGCCCGGCGCCCGCGCCGCCGGCGCGAACTCCGTCGGGCGCACGCTGAACGCCTTCACCGTCCCGCGGAGCTCCACCTCCGCGATGACGTTCCCGGCCCACATCGGCCGGCGGAGCAGGATCTCCGCCCCCTCGCCCGCGACGGCGAGGACCTCGGTCGCGACCGCCGCGCCGAGCGCGACCGCAGCCCGGGGCAGGAGATCCTTTCCGTACGCGGTCGCGGCCGTGACGATCCAGCTCGCGCCGGCCACCCGCGCCGCGTCCGCGACCACCGGCGCGTGCGCCTCCGCGAGCGGGTGCGCCAGCACGGGCGCGTCGGCGAGGCGGACCGCGACGCCGTGCGCGGCGAGCTCCTCCGCGGCCGCGGCGGCGCCGCTGCCGAGGACGAGCGCGCTCACCGTTCCGCCGGTGCGGCGCGCCACCTCTCGCGCGGCGGTGAGCGCGGACAGGGTGGCCTTCCTGAGGGTGCCGCGGGACTGCTCGGCGACGACGAGGACGTTCGACATGGCGCGCTCGAAGGCCCTAGAGGACCTTCGCCTCGGCGTGAAGGCGGGTCCACAGCTCGGCGACGTCGGCGACCTTCACGCCGGCCTGCCGCCGCGGCGGGTCGAAGAGCCGCCGCACCACCACCGCCGGCGCGAGCTCCACGCCGAGCGAGGCCGCGGGGATCTCGCGCACCTCCTTCTTCTTCGCCTTCATGATCCCGGGCAGCGACGCGAAGCGCGGCTTGTTGAGCCGGAGGTCCACCGTCACGACCGCCGGCAGCGCGACGTCGAGCGTCTCGACGCCGCCGTCCACCTCCCGCACGACGAGGGCGCGCCCGCCGTCCGCCGCGAGGACCACGCCGGGCTGCTTCTTCTGCTCGGCCTCGCTCTCGAGGCTCTCCTTCTTGGAGGCGAACGTCGCCTGCGGCCAGCCGAGGCGCGCGGCGAGCATCTGGCCGGTCTGGTTCTGATCGTCGTCGATGGCCTGCTTGCCGAGCAGGACGAGGTCGGGCCGCTCCTGCGCGACGAGCGCCTGGAGCAGCGCCGAGCCCACCCCCGGGTCGAGCGCGCCGTCGTGACGGACGAGGAGGCCGCGATCGGCGCCCATCGCGAGCGCGGCGCGGAGCTCGACCATCGCCGCCGCCCCGCCGATGCTCGCCACGACCACCTCGCCGCCGTGCTTCTCCTTGAGCCGCAGGGCCTCCTCGACGGCGATCTCGTCGAAGGGGTTCATCTTGTAGTTCACGCCGTCGGTGACGATGCCGGTCCCGTCCGGCCTCGCCCTGATCCTCGACTCCGGGTCCTCGACGCGCTTCACGGTGACGAGCAGCTTGAGGGGCATCTCGGCAGTTCTCCTCTGCGGTGGACGGCGTGATCCGAATCGCGAACCGTCGTTCAGAGCGGGTAGCGCTCGGACTCGAGCGCGGCGGCGGCGAGCCGCCGCTTCGCGGGGAGCAGGCCGGTGGCGTCGTACTTCGTGTACCGGCGGATGCCGCCGAGGAGGACCGTGAGCGTGTCTCCCTCGGCGACGTAGAACGCGGCCCGGCGGGCGGCGGCGGCGATCTTCTCGACGGCCGCGAAGGTGTGCACCTTCACGGCGGCCGCCGCGTCCGCGCGCAGCGACTCCGTCAGGCGCGGCGAGATCTTCTCCGCCCTGAGGAGCGCGCTCTCGATCGCGAAGATCTGGATGGCCACGTCCGCGAGCGCGAGCAGCACCTCCTGCTCGTCCTTGAGCCCCTCCGCGTACCGCTGGACGGCGGCGCCTGACACCACGAGGAAGGTCTTCTTGAGGCCGCCGAGCACGGCCCGCTCGGCCGCGAAGGGCAGCGAGGGATCGAGCTCGTCGAGGGAGGGCGTCATGAGCCCCTCCAGCGCCTTCATCGCCTCCCGCTGCAGGGGCAGCTCGCCCTTCATCGCGCGGCGCAGGATGGTGCCCGGCACGAGGAGCCGGTTGATCTCGTTGGTGCCCTCGAAGATCCGGTTGATGCGCTCGTCCCGGTAGTACTTCTCCGCCGGGTACTCCTGGATGAACCCGTAGCCGCCGTGGATCTGGACCACCTCGTCGACCACGTCGGCGAGCACCTCGCTGCAGAACACCTTCGCGATCGCGCACTCGATCGCGTACTCCTCGATGCCCTGCTGGTAGGCCTCGTAGTAGCCCGCGGTGTCCTTCGGGATGGTGGCGAGCCGATCGTCGATGAGCCCGGCGAGCCGGTACACGAGCGACTCCGCGGCGAAGATGCCCGCGGTGAGGTCCGCGAGCTTCTCCTGGATGGCGCCGAAGCGGGCGATGGGCACGCCGAACTGCTTGCGCGCGTTCGCGTACGCGGCGCCGGTCCTGAACGCCAGCTTCGCCGCGCCGGTCACCGCCGCGCCGAGCTTGAAGCGGCCGACGTTGAGCACGTTGAAGGCGATCTTGTGCCCCTTGCCGATCTCGCCGAGCACGTTCTCGACCGGCACCTGGGCGCCCTCGAAGATGACCGAGGTCGTCGAGGAGCCCTTGATGCCGAGCTTCTTCTCCTCCGGGCCGACCGTGAGGCCCGGCGTCGATCGCTCGACGAGGAAGGCGGTGAAGTGCTTCTTGTCGATGCGCGCGAAGACCGTGAAGAGATCGGCGAAGCTGCCGTTCGTGATGAACTGCTTCGTGCCGTCGAGGACGTAGTGCTTGCCGTCGGGCGTGAGCGTCGCGGTGGTCTTCCCGCCGAGCGCGTCGCTCCCCGCCTCCGGCTCCGTCAGGCAGTACGCCGCGCTCCACTCGCCCGTCACGAGCTTGGAGAGGTACCGGTCCTTCTGCGCCTCGGTCCCGTAGTACACGAGGGGCAGCGTGCCGATGCCGCTGTGCGCCGCGTAGGACACGGAGAACGCGCCGGCCGCGCCCATGCGCTCCGCGGCGAGCATGCTCGTCGCCTTGTCGAGCGCGAGCCCGCCGTACGCCTCCGGCGCGTCGATCATGAGCAGGCCCGCCTCGCCCGCCTTGCGCATGAGCGCGGCGGAGAGCCCCGGCTCCTGGTGCTCGAGCCGGTCGAGCACGGGCGTCACGTCGTCGCGGACGAACTGGTCCGCGGTGTGCGCGATCTGCCGCTGCTCCTCCGTGAAGTCCTCCGGCGTGAAGACGTCGTCCTTCGTCGCCTCGGTGATGAGGTACTCCGCGCCCTTGAAGAGTCTCGCCGCCATGGTCACCTCCGGATGCCCTGTACGAAGCCGCGCGTCGCTAGGCGCGCTCGAAGACCGCCGCCGCGCCCATCCCGCCGCCGATGCACATCGACACGATCCCGTAGCGCTCTCCCGTCCGCGCGAGCCCGTGCAGCAGCGTCGCGGTGAGCTTGGCGCCGGTGCAGCCGAGCGGGTGGCCGAGGGCGATGGCGCCGCCCGTCGGGTTCACGCGCGCCGGGTCGAGGCCGAGCGCGCGCACGCAGGTGAGGGCCTGCACCGCGAAGGCCTCGTTGAGCTCCACCTGCCCGACGTCCGCCTGGCGGACGCCCGCCCGCGCGAGCGCGGCCGGGATGGCCTCGATCGGGCCGACGCCCATGATCTCCGGCGGCACGCCCTTCACCGCGTACGAGACGAACCGGCCGAGCGGCGTGAGCTTCGTGCGGGCGAGGAACGCCTCCGACACCACCAGGACCGCGGCCGCGCCGTCGGTCATCTGCGAGGCGTTCCCGGCCGTGACGCTCCCGTCCACCTTGAACGCGGGCTTGAGCCGCGCGAGCCCCTCTCGCGTCGTGTCGGCGCGGACGCCGTCGTCCGCGTCCACCCGCTCCTGCCGGCGCTCCAGCTTGCCGCCCACGAGCGCCACCCGCTCGACGTCCACCGGGGCGAGCTCGCCCGCGAACAGCCCCTTCGCCTGGGCGGCCGCGGCGCGCGCGTGGCTCTCCGCCGCGAGCGCGTCCTGGTCCTCGCGCGAGACGCGGTAGCGCGAGGCGACGAGCTCGGCGGTGACACCCATCGCGGCGTAGGACTCCGGCCAGTCCGCGGCGAGCCCGGGGTTCGCGCTGAACTTCGCGCCGCCCATCGGGACGAGGCTCATGCTCTCCGCGCCGCCCGCGACGATGGCGTCGGCGTGGCCGGCCAGGATCCGCTCGGCGGCGGTCGCGATCGCCTGGAGGCCCGAGGCGCAGAAGCGGTTCACCGTCTGGCCGGGGACCTCCACCGGCAGGCCCGCGCGCAGCGCCGCGACGCGGCCCAGGTTCATGCCTTGCTCGCCCTCCGGGAAGGCGCAGCCCATGATGACGTCCTCGACGGCGTGCGGCTCGACCCGCGCGCGCTCGAGGAGCGCGCGGATCGCCGTCGCGGCGAGGTCGTCCGGGCGGACGTCCCGGAGCTTTCCCTTCTTGGCCTTGCAGCCGGGGGTGCGGACTGCGGCGAGGACGTAGGCTCCACTCATGGCGATCACCTCTTGCCGTCGTTCAGTTGCGGAGCGGCTTGCCCTTCTTCAGCATGTGCTGGATCCGCTCGAGGGTCTTCCGCTCGCCGCAGAGGCGCAGGAAGGCCTCCCGCTCGAGGTCGAGCAGCCACTGCTCGGTGACGGCGGTGCCGGCGGGGACGTCGCCCCCGGTGATGACGCCGGCGATCGTCTTCCCGAGCTTCTCCTCGTACTCGGTGATGAAGCCGCCCATCCGCATGTTCCAGAGCTGGGTGGCGAGGCTCGCGGCGACGCTCCGGCCCGGCGCCCTCAGGTCCGTCGCCGGCTCGCCCGGGCGGTGGTTCGCGGCGAGCGCGAGGACGCGCGCCTTCGCGTCGTGCACCAGCCGGTCCGGCGAGAGCGTGACGCCGTCGCCCGGCCGGAGGAGCCCCATGCCGCGGAGCTCGTCGGCGGAGGCGCTCACCTTCGCGGTGGCGATGGTGGTGAAGTGCTTGAACAGGAAGGGAGAGACGTCCGTCTCGTACTGCTCCGCGAGCCGGATGGCGCGGAGCGCGAGCTCCTTCGTGCCGCCGCCGGCGGGCAGGAGCCCGACGCCGATCTCCACGAGCCCCATGTACGTCTCGGCGAGGGGGTTCATCGCGGTGGCGTGCAGGCAGACCTCGCAGCCGCCGCCGAGCGCGAGCCCGTGCGGCGCGGCCACCACCGGCACCCGCGCGTACTTCACCGCCATCATGGCCCGCTGGAACGCCCGCACGGTGAGCGCGATCTCGTCGTAGGCGCCCTCCGCGATGGCCATCGCCACGAGCATCAGGTTCGCGCCGGCCGAGAACGCCTGGCCCTGGTTCGCGATGACGAGCCCCTGGCCCTCCGTCTCGGCGCGCCGCAGCGCCTCGTGGACCATGGCGAGCACGTCGTTGCCGATGGCGTTCATCTTGGTGTGGAACTCGAGGCAGAAGACGCCGTCACCGAGATCCAGGACCGACGCGCCCGCGTTCCGCTCCACGACCGCGCCCGCCTTCGCGAGCACGGTGAGGTCGAGGTGGTCCGCCGGCCGCGGCACCTCCAGCCAGCCGCCGCCGTGGGCGAGGTCGACGAACCGCCGCTTCCCGCCCTCCTCCGAGTAGAAGGACGGCACGCCGTACAGGGCGGCCGGGACCTTCACGCCGTCCGCCTCGGCGCGCCGCACGAGCTCGGCGACGCCGATCGCGTCCATCATCTCGAAGGGCCCGAGCTCCCAGCCGAAGCCCCAGCGCATCGCGGCGTCGACGTTCACCACGTCGTCCGCGATCTCCGGGATCCGGGCGAAGGCGTAGAGGAGGGTGTCGCGCAGGCTCCGCCACGCGAACGTCGCGGCCGGATCGTTGCCGGCGAGCACGGCGCGGAGGCGCTTCCCCGGGTCGTCGATCCCCTTCGCCGCCTCCACCGACGGGAACCGCGGCTTCCTCGCCGGGACGTACTCGCCCGAGCGGTGGTCGAAGAAGAGGACCTGGCTCCCCTCCTGCCCCTTCGTCTTCTTGAAGAAGCCGCCCTTCGTCTTATTGCCGAGCAGCCCGCGCTGGATCATCCCCTCGACGAACTCGGGCAGGAGGAAGGAGGCGCGGCGCTCGTCCCCCGGCAACAGCTCGTACGAGTTCCGCGCGACGTGGGCGAGGGTGTCGAGGCCGACGAGGTCGGCGGTGCGGAAGGCCGCGCTCTTCGGGCGCGCGGTGGCCGGCCCGGCGACCGCGTCGACCTCCTCCACGGTGAGGCCGAGCTCCACCATGTGGTGGATGGCGTTGCACAGCGAGAACACGCCGATCCGGTTGGCGACGAAGTTCGGCGTGTCCTTGGCGGTGACGATGCCCTTCCCGAGCCGCACGCGGATGAGCTCCGCCATCCGCGCGACGACCGCCGGGTCGGTGTAGCGCGAGGAGACGAGCTCGACGAGCCGCATGTAGCGCGGGGGGTTGAAGAAGTGGGTGACGAGCAGGCGCGGCCGGAGCGGCTCGGGGAGCGCCTCCGCGAGCGCGTTCACCGAGAGCCCGCTCGTGTTCGTCGAGAGCACCACGTCGGGCCTGAGGTGCGGGGCGAGGCGCGCGAGGAGGGCCCGCTTCACCTCCAGGTTCTCGAGGACGACCTCGATCACCCAGTCGCAGTCGCGGAGGCGCGGCAGGTCGTCCTCGAGGTTGCCCACCTCGATGCGCGCCGCGTACGCGGGCAGGTAGAGCGGCGCGGGCGAGAGCTTCTCGAGCCCGGCCCGCGCGGCCGCGGCGAGCCGGTCGCGCACCGGCCGGTCCGAGAGCCCGAGCCCCGCCGCGCGCTCCTCCGCGGTCGGCTCCCTCGGGACGATGTCCAGCAGGAGCACGCGGAGCCCGGCGTTCGCGAGCTGGGCGGCGATCGTCGCCCCCATCACCCCCGACCCGAGCACCGCCACCTTCTCGATCCGTTCCATGGTCGCTCTCCCTGGTGGCGGGTCTTCGCGTGCGCGTCCGCGCATCGCGCTACACCTTCGGTTCATCCCGAGCCGCCCCCGGGGCGGGAGCGGCTCGGACGCGATCGGCTCCATTGCATCCAGCGCACCCGCACGCGGCCATCGGGCGCACCTGGGTACAACCCTGCGGGTTCGCGGACGATCGCCTTGCGGGCGCGGCCATCAGGCCCCCGACGGGGCGGCGCCTCGGTGCACCGCACGCGGAACAGGTATGCTCCGAACCCGGTACACCGCCGGCGCTGGGCCGGGAGCGTCGCGAACCCGAGGAGGAGCCCGATGGCCGCCGACGCGGACCGCCGCCCCATCGTCTGGGCGTTCAGCACGAGCCGCCTGCGCCACGTCTTCGAGAGCGTCGCTCCGCTCCTCGCGAACGTGGCGGAGGTCCGCGTCTTCGACAAGGGCTTCGAGGAGGCGCTGCAGGTGGCGCGGTCGCACGTCGAGGCGGGCGAGGAGGTGGACGCGTTCGTCGCGGCCGGCGCCAACGGCGCGTACCTGCGGGACCACGCGGACGTGCCGGTGGTGGTGGTGATGGCCTCCACGGTGGACGCGCTCCAGGCGCTCGTGCAGGCCCGCAAGCTCTCGAACCGCATCGGCGTCGTGAACTTCCGGCGCGTCGTCGCGGGGATCGAGCAGAGCGCCGGCCTCATGAGCGACCTCGTCATCGAGCAGCGGCCCTACGTCACGCCGGAGGACGTGAAGGCGCACGTGGCGGACCTCGCCGCGCAGGGGTTCGGGGTGATCGTCGGCCCCGGGCCGGTGTGCGACTTCGCCGAGCGCCAGGGCCTGCCGGCGGTGCTGCTCTACGGGCAGGACTCGCTCTCGGAGGCGATCCGCCACGCCGCGGAGGTCGCCCGCATCGCCCGGGCCGCGGAGGCCAAGCGGCTCGAGGTCGAGCGCGTCCTCCGCCACCTCGACCTGGGGGTCCTCGCGGTGGACGGGGACGAGCGGATCCAGTCGCTCAACCCGGCGCTGCAGCGGGTCCTCGGGGTGACGAGCGCGGAGGTCACCGGCCGCCGCCTGTCGGCGATCGCGCCGGAGCTGTCGCTCGCGCGCGTGCTCGAGACCGGCACCCCGGAGCTCGACGTCGTCCAGCGGCTCGGCGGCCGCACGCTGGTGGTGAGCCGGCTGCCCCTGCGCGAGGCGGGCGTGCAGCGCGGCGCGCTCCTCACCTGTCAGGACTCCGCCGCCATCCAGCGGCTCGAGCGCGGCCTGCGCTCCGAGCACCGCCCGCCCCGCTTCGTCGCCCGCTTCGACCTCGCCGGCATCCTCGGGACCTCGCCCGCCATCGCGCGCGTGCGCGCGCTCGCCGAGCGCTACGCGCGGAGCGACGCGACCGTGCTCATCACCGGCGAGAGCGGCACCGGCAAGGAGATGGTCGCGCAGGGCATCCACCGCGCGAGCCGGCGGCGCGACCGGCCGTTCGTGGCGGTGAACTGCGCGGCGTTCCCGGAGACGCTGCTCGAGGCCGAGCTGTTCGGGCACGAGGAGGGCGCCTTCACGGGCGCCCGCCGCGGCGGGAGGCCGGGGCTCTTCGAGGCGGCGCACACCGGGACGATCTTCCTCGACGAGATCGGCGACGTGCCGACCACGCTCCAGACCCGGCTCCTGCGCGTCCTGCAGGAGCGGCAGGTGCTGCGCCTCGGCTCGAACGACCCGACGCCCGTGGACGTCCGCGTGATCGCGGCGACGCACCGGGACCTGCGCGGCGCGGTCGGGCGCGGGGAGTTCCGCGAGGACCTCTTCTACCGCCTCGCCATCCTCCCCCTGCACATCCCGCCGCTGCGCGAGCGCGGCGACGACGTGCAGGAGATCGCCTCCGACCTCCTCAAGCGCGCGCTGCTCCGGCACGGGGAACCCGACGCGCACCGCCGCGCGCTGGCGCTCGTCCTGCCGCGCCTCGCGGGCTACGGCTGGCCCGGCAACGTGCGCGAGCTCGAGAACGTGCTAGAGCGCGTCGCCGCGCTGTTCGTCGATCGCGGCCCCCGGACCCGGATCCCCGAGGAGGAGCTGCGCGCCGCGATGCCCGAGGTCTTCGAGCACCCCGTCCCCGCCCCCGCGGCCTCCAGCGCGGATCTGCGCGCGGCGCGCGACGCGCTGGAGCGGGCGCACGTCGAGCGCGTGCTCGCCGAGTGCGGCGGCAACCAGACCGAGGCCGCCCGCCGGCTCGGCATCGGCAGGACGACGCTCTACCGGAAGCTCGGGCGGGCGTGACCATCACCTAAACGATTCGCGAACAGGCGAGCGTAGCGAGCCCGCCGGGGCGACGCCGCGGCCGCGGCGGCGCCCCGGGGCGGGGCGCCCCGGCCCCCGCGCGCCCGGGGGGGG
>NZ_JALCZC010000008.1:0-29143 GCF_022690805.1 Anaeromyxobacter sp. SG66 | reverse complement strand
CCGGGGCGACGCCGCGCAAGCGGCGAAGCCGCTCGCGGCGTCGCACGGGACCCGGCGAGCCGGGGTGGGGCCCCGACGAGCTTCGCTCGGCGGGGCGGGGGACGCAGTCCCCCGTTTATCGGACTGCTTTCAGCGCAGTCTTGAGATCGGTGACGCCGAAGAAGACGGTGGTCTTCCGGGCGGGCGCCGTCCCGATGAACACGTGGGTGATGTCCACGCCGGCCTTGCCGATCGCGGTCGCCGCGCGTCCGAGGGCGCCCGGCTTGTCGGGCAGCTCGAGCTCCAGGACCTCCTGCTCCTCGGCCGGCCAGCCGCGCTTCGCGAGCACGCGCTTCGCAGCGGCCGCGCGGTCCACCACCATCCGCACGACGCCCTCGTTCCCCTCGACCCAGGCGTTCACCGCGCGCAGGTTCACCTGCTTCTCGCCCAGCGCGGCGGCGATCTCTCCCAGCATGCCCGGCCGGCTGGGCACGCGGATCTTCAGCTCCTTCGCTCTCGGCATCGTCTTCCTCCCGACCCGACATCGCAGCGCGCTGCGCCGCTCGGGGCAAGCTCACGCAGAGGGTGCGACTCTTCGTGCGCGCCGCCCTCGCGGAGACCCTCCCCATGGAGGGTCGGGCGTTCGCGGTAGATCGCTCGCCACAGTCACCGTGAGTCACTCGCCGGCCGGACACGGGCCGGGGGTCCACCCCCGGTGCGGGTCCGTCGGACGGGCGACAGGCGCCCGCCTGCACCGCTGCCTACCTTCCGAGCCATCCAGCCTTCGCCGGCCGTGTGCCGGGACATTGGGGGAAGCATGCAGTCGAGATCGCTCGCCGGCCTGATGCTCGCCGCGCTCGTCGCGGCCTGTTCCAGCTCGAGCCCGAGGAATGACCCGAAGCCCTGCAGCGAGACCTGCTCCGCGCCGAACCTCTGCGTGCGGGAGGTGTGCAGCCCACCCTCCTGCACGGACGGCGTGCGCGACGGCGGCGAGTCCGACGTGGACTGCGGCGGCGCCTGCGCGCCGTGCCCGAGCGGCGGCGCCTGCACCGTGCCGGGCGACTGCGACTCCGGCGTCTGCTCGGGCGGCGCGTGCGCCGCGCCGACCTGCTCGGACGGCGTGACCAACGGCGCCGAGTCCGACGTGGACTGCGGCGGCGCCTGCGCGCCCTGCCCGGACGGCGCGGGCTGCGAGGGCGCGGGGGACTGCGCGTCCGGCGTGTGCGTGTCCGGCGCGTGCGCCGCGCCGACCTGCGGCGATCTGGTGAGGAACGGTGACGAGACCGGCACCGACTGCGGCGGGCCCACCTGCGCCTCGTGCCCGAACGGCGGCGGGTGCGGCAGCGGTGCCGACTGCGCCTCGGGCACCTGCGCCGGCGGCATCTGCGTGGCTCCGAGCTGCACCGACGGGAAGCTGAACGGGGACGAGACCGGCACCGACTGCGGCGGCACCTGCCCGCCGTGCGGCGCGGGGCAGGCCTGCGGCGTCCCGGCCGACTGCGCCTCGCAGGTGTGCACCGGCGGCGCGTGCCAGGCGCCGTCCTGCACGGACCTCGTGAAGAACGGCGACGAGAGCGACGTGGACTGCGGCGGCAGCGCGTGCGCGGGCTGCGTCGACGGGTTCTCCTGCGGGGCTCCCGCCGACTGCGCCTCGGGGAAGTGCATCGCCGGCGTCTGCTACCCGCAGTTCTGCGGGAACGGGCGGCTGGACGGCGACGAGACGGACGTCGACTGCGGCGGGTCGTGTGCTCCTTGCGGCGACGGCGGGGCCTGCATCACCCCCGAGGACTGCTCCTCCGGCGTCTGCGCCGGCAACGCCTGCCAGGCCCCGACCTGCAGCGACGGCGTGAAGAACGGCGCCGAGACGGACGTGGACTGCGGCGGACCGACCTGCAATGCCTGCACGACGGGCTACCAGTGCGCGACCGGCACGGACTGCACCTCCGGCATCTGCGCGGACGGCGCCTGCCAGGCCCCGACCTGCGCCGATCAGGTGAGGAACGGGTTCGAGACCGGCGTGGACTGCGGCGGCTCCTGCGCCGGGTGCGCGGACGGCGGGCCCTGCAACGCCGGCCCTGACTGCGCGTCCGGCGTGTGCACCGGGAACGTCTGCCAGCCCCCGACCTGCACGGACGGCGTGAAGAACGGGGCGGAGACCGGCAAGGACTGCGGCGGCGGTACCTGCGCCGCCTGCGCGAACCGCGAGGGCTGCGCGAGCGACGCGGACTGCGCCTCCGGAGTCTGCGCGAGCGGCGTGTGCGTCGCCCCGACCTGCACGAACGGCCAGCCCGATCCGGGCGAGACCGGCCTCGACTGCGGCGGCCCGGATTGCGCTCCGTGCGGAGACGGCGGCGGCTGCGGGATCGGGAGCGACTGCGCGTCGAGCGTCTGCACGGGCGGCGTCTGCACGCCGGCGACCTGCGCCGACGGGACGAAGAACGGGAGCGAGAGCGACGTGGACTGCGGCGGCACGTGCCCGGACTGCGGCGCGAGCCGGGCCTGCGCCACCGCGTCGGACTGCGCCTCGCGGGTCTGCGTGAGCGGCGTGTGCCGCGCGCCGGCCTGCACGGACGCCGTGAAGAACGGGAGCGAGAGCGACGTGGACTGCGGCGGGACCTGCCCGCAGTGTCCGCTGGGCCGGACCTGCACGACCCCCGCCGACTGCAACGCCGGCGCGTGCGTGGCCGGCAAGTGCTCCGCCTCGAGCTGCGTCGCGCTGAAGCGCACCGGGCTCAAGTTCCCCACCGGCACGTACCCCATCGCGCCGAACGGGACCTCCGCGCTCACCGCCTACTGCGACATGCGCACGCTCGGCGGCGGCTGGACGCTGGTCCTCCGCTCCACGCGCGGGGCGGAGTATCCGGCGAGCCTCGCCTACACGCAGTCCTACTCGGACTGGCTCACGTCCGGCGTGGGGAGCCCGGTGGTCGCGCCGAAGGTGCTCTCGGACCAGTACGTGTTCCCGCTCGAGGAGCTGCGCCGCCTCACCCTCCTCCGGAACGCGTACCTGCGCTTCTCCGCGGACGGCGTCACGCAGGTCGCGCGGCTCCGCAAGGCGAGGCTGGCCGCGGACTACGCCATCGCCGGCCAGAACGCGCTCGCGGTCGCCGAGGCGCTGTGCGGGCCGCAGTCCACCACGAGCTGCTTCCTGCGCGATCGCGGGATGCCGTTCGCCGCGCCGGGCAGCCCGGCCGGCCCGGCCGACGCGTGCGTCGCCGCGAACGGCGGCGTCGGGTTCTGGTACGACCCGAACGGCTGCTACTCGCACGATCCGTTCCGCGTGGAGGACGGGGCGGCGTTCTCGGGGACGACGGCGGCGCCGGCGACGCAGCACTGGACGTGGTGGGTGCGCTGACGGCGAGCAGCGTCCGGGACGGCGCCCTGCCGCCCCGGGCGCTCTGGCCGCGCGCGGCGGCGGGCGCGCCCCTCACGCTCGGTGGGCGGGCGCGCCGACCACCTCGCGGAACGCCGCGGGCATCGTCACGACCCGGCGCGCCGCGTAGTCGAAGAAGACGATCCCGGTCTTCACCCGCGCGATCTCCTGCCCCGTCGCGACGTCCGCGATCCGGTACAGGAGATCGCAGCCGCGCGTCCGGACGTCGTCCGCGGCGAGCTCGACCGCGAGCGTCATGCCGTACCGGCCCTCGGCCCGGTACACGATGGCCGCGTCGACCATGATGATCCCGGCGCCCGCCACGTCGAGCTCCGTGAAGCCGTGGGCCGCGAGGAAGCGGACGCGCGCCTCGTGCGCGATGGAGAGGACGGCGTCGTTGCCGAGGTGGCCGCCGTAGTTCACGTCGCCGATGCGGACGGGGAGCTCGGTGCGGAAGAGGAACGTGTCCGGGAGCGCGATCTCGACGCGGGCCATCGCCCACCCGTACCGCGAAAGCGCCCGCGCGGGCGAGGACGACCGTCGCCGGCGGCAGCGCCGCGCGTGAGACGGGAGCTCTGCCGAGGTATGGCGCGCGCGTGACGGCAAACCCTCCCCGCCCGCTGCGCGTGCGCCTGCCCGTCCGCCCGGCGGCGCTGACCGCCGCCGCGTTGTCCTGGCCCCCGCTCCCCGGGTAGGCTGCCGCGCGCATGATCCCCATCAGGTGTTCGCTCCTCGTCGCCGCCCTCGCCCTGGCCGGGCCCGCGCTCGCGCAGTCGTACCTCATGAAGCCGGGCGCGGAGACGGCGGCCAGCGGAGAGGCGGCCCCGGGGGCCGGGACGAAATCGACGGCAGGCTGCCACTGCTTCCGCGATCGCACCTTCGAGCTCGAGCGCCCGGCCGCAGCCGACCCGTACATCCTCGCGACGACGCGCAGCTCGCTCCTCTCCGCGGCGTTCGGTCCCGGCAAGGCGAGCCTCGTCCAGGCGGTGATGACCGGGACCGCGCCCGAGGACCTGTGGATCGCGCACTTCGCCGCGGCGCGATCCGGCGGCGATGCGGGCGCGCTGCTCGAGGCGAAGGGCGCGAAGGGCGCCTGGAAGCCGGCGCTCGCGGGCGCGAAGGGGCTCGACGGCCCGTTCGCGGCCGCGCTCGCGCGCGGCGCGCCGGATCGAGAGCTCGCCGGGATCGCCGTGGACGACGTGCTCGTCCGCCGTGCCGGCGCGAGCGCGGAGGCCGTGCGCGCGGTGCGGCAGGCGGGCGCGTCCACGGAGGAGACGATCCTCGCCACCGTCCTCTCGAGGAAGCTCGGCTCCCCGGCCGTGCCGCTCGTGCAGAAGGTCCGGAGTGGCCAGGCGACCTGGGGCCGCGTGCTGAACGACGCGGGCCTCGTGCCGAAGCAGATGGACGGGATCGTGCGCGAGATCGTGCGCTGATCCTGGTGCGCGGCGCTGCCCGTTCACGCGGCGCGCCCGTCCCGCAGGGCGCGGGCTCGCTCGCGCGCGCGCCGGAGCGGCTCGGGCATGAGGGTGCCCAGCGTCGTCGCCAGGACGAGGCCCGCCGCGACGTCGGGCGTCGTCCGCCACGCCGCGTGCGCCACGATCGGCCGGACGCCTCGGCGGATCCGCAGCCAGCACGCGAGCTCCTCGCCGTCGCGTGCGAGCGGAGCCCGCGCGCCGGCGCGGTCCTCCGGCGGTGGTCCCGCCGCGACGAGCGGTCTCTGCGTCACGCCGATCGAGGGCACGTCGAGGATCGCGCCCAGCATGACGGCGAGCCCCGCGCCGCGCGGGTGATCGCGCCCGGCCGCGTGGACGAGGAGCACGTCCGGGGGCTCGGGCAGGGCGGCGACGGCCGCGGCGAGGAGCGGCCCCTCGCGCAGCGCGAGCAGCCCGCTCTCGAACCCGGCGCCGAGAGGACCGCTCGCGTCCCCGTACACGAGCACGCACGGCGCCCCGGCGCCCACCTCCACGAGCGCAGCGGCGGCGAACCCGTCCTCGCCCTCGCCTCCCGTCCTCCCGCGCCCCGCGACGAGGGCGCAGCCGGCGACGCGGAGCCGCTCGCCCTCCCACCGCCACGGCGGCGGGCGCGTCCGACCGAGCGACGCCTGTGCCGCCTCGAGCTCCGCCCGCGTGCGCGGCCAGGCCGGCGGCGAGGCGGTGCTCAAGGCTTCTTCTTCTGGTACGTCCCCATGAGCCGCGCCTCCTCGAGGACGTGCCCCTTCATCGCCGCCTCGAGCTTCGCCTTCGTCGGGTGTCCGAGATCCGGCAGCTCGGTGTCGAGCGCATACAGCTTGAAGAAGTAGCGGTGCCGCCCGATGGGCGGGCACGGGCCGCCGTAGCCGGTCCGCTTCCAGTCGTTCGTCCCCTCGCGCGCGCCCGCCGGCAGCGCCTTCGCCTGGGCGGCCTCCGGGAGGCCCTTCGCGTCCGGCGCGAGCCCGTAGAGCACCCAGTGCACGTAGGTCATCTTGGGCGCCTTCGGGTCCGGCGCGTCCGGATCGTCCACGATGAGCGCGAGGCTCTTCGCGCCGGCCGGGATCCCCGACCACGCGAGCGCGGGCGAGGTGTCCTTGCCCTCGCACGTGTGGACGAGCGGGATCTCGCCTCCGTCCTCGAACGCGGTGGAGCGGATCGACATCGCCATGGCGCCTCCCCTCTCTCCCGCCGCGGTGATCGACTCCGTCGCCGCGGCCACGAGCACCCCTCGGCGCACCCGCGCCCCGGGCGTCACAGGTTGACCGTCTTCATCCCCGCCTCCGGGTAGCGCTCACCGGCGGCGGCCCCCTTCGGCGCGATCCGATCGATGCGCGCGAGCTCCTCCGGCGTGAGCCGGATCGAGGCGGCGGCGACGTTCTCCTCGAGGTACTTGCGCCGCTTGGTGCCCGGGATGGGCACGAGGTCCTCGCCGCGCGCGAGGACCCAGGCGAGCGCGAGCTGCGACGGGGTCACCCCGCGGCCCTCGGCGAGCTTGCGGACGTGCTCCACGAGCTCGAGGTTCTTCGCGAAGTTCTCCCCCTGGAAGCGCGGCGCGTTCCGCCGGTAGTCGCCCTCGGGGAGGTCGGCGGGCGAGCGGAACCGACCCGAGAGGAAGCCGCGGCCGAGGGGGCTGTAGGCCACGAAGCCGATCCCGAGCGCGCGCACGGTCGGGAGGATCTCGTCCTCCGGGTCGCGGCTCCAGAGCGAGTACTCGGACTGGAGGGCGCTGATCGGGTGGACGGCGTGCGCCCGCCGGATCGTCGCCGGCGCGGCCTCGGAGAGGCCGAGGTAGCGCACCTTGCCGGCGCGCACGAGCTCCGCCATCGCGCCCACGGTGTCCTCGATGGGCACCGTCGGGTCGACGCGGTGCTGGTAGTAGAGGTCGATGACGTCCACCCCCAGCCGCCGCAGCGACGCGTCGCACGCGCTGCGCACGTAGTCCGGCTTGCCGTTCACGCCGACCCAGGTCCCGTCCGCGCGCCGCTCGTTCCCGAACTTCGTCGCGAGCACCACGCGATCGCGCCGGTCGCGGATCGCCCGCCCGACGAGCTCCTCGTTCTTGAAGGGGCCGTACATGTCGGCGGTGTCGAGGAAGTCGACCCCGAGCTCGAGCGCCCGGTGGATCGTGGCGATCGACTCCGCCTCGTCGCCTGGGCCGTAGAACTCGCTCATCCCCATGCAGCCGAGGCCCATCGCCGACACCGAGAGCCCCTGCTTCCCGAGCCTGCGCTTCTGCATTGCCCACCTCCGACGTGGAGTGGTGCTCCCGTCGCCCGCCGCGCGCAACCGCCGTCGTGTCGCAGCGCCGGCGGTCGGGGGACGTGCGGCAGGCGCGCCGGTTCCTTATCACTCCGGCGAAGGACCCGGAGGCAGGATGGACATCGACCCCATCGCGGTGATCGGCGCGCTCGTGCTCACGCTCCTCGGCGTGCTGCTGACGGGCCCCGGGCTGTGGAGCGAGAAGTGGGGCTGGGGGATGCTCGACCGGCGCAAGGACGAGCGGGAGAAGCCCATCGAGTGAGCCGCCTGGGGCCCGCGGTCGCCGTCAGCGGACCGGCCGCGCCGCCTGGTAGCGCCGGTTGAAGCGGATCGACGACCAGAGCGAGAGCCCGATGAACGCCGCCCCGACGAGCCCGGTGAACGCCTCCGGCACGTGCATGGCGGTGCCCATGAACATGAGCAGCGCGAGCGCGCCGATGGCGTAGAACGCGCCGTGCTCGAGGTAGCGGTACGACGCGAGCGTGCCGTGCTCGACGAGCATCACCGTCAGGCTCCGGACGAACATGGCCCCGATGCCGAGGCCGATGGCGATGATGAAGAGGTTGTTCGTGAGCGCGAACGCGCCGATGACGCCGTCGAAGCTGAAGCTCGCGTCGAGCACCTCGAGGTAGAGGAAGCTCGCCGCGCTCGCCCGGTGGACGTTTCGCATCGCCTCCTCGCCGACCTCCATCGCCGTGCCGATCCCGTCCACGGCGATGAACGTGACGATCCCGAAGATCCCGGCGACGAGGAACGCCTCGTGCTCGCCGGCCGGGACGAACCGCGAGAACCCGTAGATGACGAGCAGCATGAGGCCGAGCTCGGCGGCGTCGACCTTGCCGAGCTTCGCGAGCCCGATCTCGAGCCCCCGCAGCCAGTGGATCTCCTTCTCCTCGTCGAAGAAGTACCCGAGGCAGACCATGCCGAGGAACGCGCCGCCGAACGCGCCCAGCACGGTGTGCGCGCTCGTCAGGATCCGGGCGTACTCGGTGGGATCGAGGGCCGCGAGGCGCAGCGCCTCCTGCGGCCCGACGCGCGCGACGACGCTCACCACGAGGAGCGGGAACACGAGCCGCATCCCGAACACCGCGATGGCGATGCCCCAGGTGAGGAAGCGGTGGCGCCAGACCGGCGTCATGTCCCGGAGCACCGTGGCGTTCACCACCGCGTTGTCGAAGGAGAGCGACGTCTCGAGCACGCCGAGGACCGCCACGATGAACACCGTCCCGAGCACCCCGGCGACCGTCCCGTGGTAGTAGACGCCGAGCGCCGCGCCCGCGAGGAGCGAGACGGCGGTGAAGACGAGCGAGCCTGAGAAGAAGCGGAGGGTCTCGGAGCGGGAGTTGGCCATCGCGGGAGGAGCCGCGCGGCCGGCGGCGCGACGGGGCGCATCATGCCGCTCGGCGGGCCGGCTGGCAACGGACGGCGGCGGGCGCCGCCGCGCCGTCACAGCCCGCGGATGGGCTGCCCGAACGTGAACTCGACGAGGTGACCGTCGGGATCGCGGACCATCGTGACGTACCCGATGTCACCGCCCCCGTCGAACGGCGGCTCGGCGAGGATGCCGAGCCGCGCGCCCTCCGCGGCGATGCGGTCCACCTCGGCGCGCGCGTCGCACTGGAACCCGAGGTGGTCGAGCCGGAAGTCCACGCGCGTCAGGTAGAGCACGAGCACGAACGCGGGCGTGCCCTCGGGGCGCGCGGCCGGCGCGAGCCACACGGTGTGCCCGTCCGGCCGGCCGTCCCGGACCACCTCCAGGCCGCAGAACCGGCGGTAGAAGGCGATCGAGCGCTCGAGCTCCGCGACCTTGACGACCACGTGCGTCCAGCGGGCGGCCATGACCGCAGTATCTCCGCGGCGCGGCGAATGTCACCCGCCTCCGCTCCCTCGCGCGGCCCGCTCCGCTCCATGACCCCGGCGCCGGGCCGGGGCGCCGCTCGCTCCCGGCCCGCGGACCCCGGCCCCGGGTTATCGTCCCCCGCGCATGCCCGACGATCCCACGCGCCCGCCCCTCGCGCCGCGCCGCACCGTCCACGCGGGCGACGGGGTCGCCTGGCTCGAGGCGGCCTCGCTCCCGGCGGACCACGCGATCGTCACCTCCCTGCCGGACGCGTCCGAGCTGCCCGCGCTCGGGCCCGAGGGCTGGCGGGGCTGGTTCGTCCACGCGGCGGAGCGCGCCTGCCGGGCGGTCGCGGACGAGGCGGTCGCGATCTTCTACCAGACCGACGTGAAGCGGGACGGGCGCTGGGTGGACAAGGCGTTCCTCGTGCAGCTCGCGGCCGAGCGCGCCGGGAGCGGGCTCCTCTGGCACAAGATCGTGTGCCGCGTGCCGCCCGGGACGACCACCTTCGGCCGCCCCGCCTACGCTCACCTCCTCTGCGTGAGCCGGGGCCTGCGGCTCCTGCCGGGCCGGTCGTCGCCGGACGTCCTCCCCGTCCCGGGCGCGATGACCTGGGCGCGGGCGATGCCGCTCGAGGCGTGCGCCGCGGCCGCGCGGTTCCTCCGCGCCCACACCCGCTGCCGGGCGGTGGTGGACCCGTTCTGCGGCCTCGGGTCGATGCTCGCGGTGGCGAACGCGCACGGCCTCGACGCGATCGGCGTCGAGCTCTCGCGGCAGCGCGCGGAGCGGGCGCGGGCGCTCGCCCTGCCCGCCGCGTGACCTCGTCGCCGCCTGCCTCCGCGAGCCGCGCGGCCCCCCGCCACGCCCCCGGGCGTCGCGCGCAGGAACCCGCCGTGCCTATCGAGCGCGCCCGCGGCGCGGCCTCGCCGCCACGAGCGCCAGCTTCTCTGCGCGCGTGAGCCGCTTCAGGGCGGCCTCGCGGCGGAGCGCCGCCGACCGATCCCCGGCCCGCTCCGAGTACACGAGCACCACCGGCAGGCGCGCGCGCGTGTAGCGGGCGCCCTCCCCCGCGGCGTGCCTCGCCAGGCGGCGCGCGACGTCGTTCGTCGCGCCGGTGTAGAGCGAGCCGTCGCCGCAGCGGAGGACGTAGACGTGCCAGGTCGGGGCGCGGCGGGGCATCGACGAAAGCCCCTAGCACGAGCCGGAGCCCGCGTCAGCCGCCCGGGGTGCCCGCGCTCGCCGCCGGGGCGGGGCGGGGCCACGCCGCGAGCACCTCGCGGATCCGGGGCAGCGCCGCGCGGGCCGCCTCCATGCCCGCCCTGATCGCCGCGTCCTTGCGGTCGAAGTCGACGAAGCCCACGTCCTCCACGGCGGGCTGGATCGTCACGTCTGCGATCCCCCGGAGCTCCTCGGCCTCGGCGCGCGACACGAGGTTCACGACCCGGAAGATCACCTCGACGAAGTTCCTGGGGGTCGCCTTCGGCTCGAGCGCGGCGAGGTCCACCGCGATGACCACGTCCGCGCCCAGCTGCCGCGCGACGTCCACGGGCAGGTTCCGGACGACGCCGCCGTCCACCAGCACGCGCCCGCCGAGCCGGACGGGCTCGAGCACGCCCGGGATCGCGCACGACGCGCGCACCGCGCGCGCAACGTCCCCCTCGTGGAGCACCACTCGATCGCCGGTGTCGAGATCGGTCGCGACCGCCGCGACCGGGACGCGCAGGGCCTCGAACCTCCGCGCGTGGACGTGGTCGCGCACGAACCGCTCGAGCCGGTCCCCCGTCGCGAGCCCCTCGCCGAACAGCGCCGGCGCAAGGGAGAAGTCGAAGAAGTCGTGTCGGTCGAGGCTGCGCGCCATCCGCTCGAGGGCGTAGCTGTTGGGCTGAGCCGCGTAGACGGCGCCCACGAGGCTCCCGACGCTCGTCCCGACGATGAGCTCGATGGGCACCCGGGCGTCCTCGAGCACGCGGATCACGCCCACGTGGGCGAAGCCGCGGGCGCCCCCGCCTCCGAGGACGAGCGCCACCCGTGGCGGCTGGTCGTCGAACGGCGCGGGCGGCACGTCGGGCAGCGGCGGCGCCGCGGTGCGGCAGGCGACGAGCGTGAGGAGCACGGCGAGCGCGCGGGGGGCGAGCCGCGGCGCGGAGAGGCGACGGCGGCGCGCCCCGCTCGACCGGGCGCTCACCGCCCGAGCTCCTTCAGCACGGGTGGATCGACCTCGCCCTCCGCGAGCACCCGGTGGCAGAGATCGCAGTCCTGGGAGATCGTCCGGCCGTCCTCGGCCGCGTGCGCCTCGTCGTGGCAGCGGAAGCAGCCCGGGGCCTCCTCGTGCCCGACGAACGAGGGGTACGTCCCCCACCCGATGCGCATGCTGGGCCAGACGTTCGTGGCGTACACGTCGCCGAGCGCCGCCGCGGCCGCCTCGATCGCGTCGCTCCGGGAGCGGGCGACGTCCGGATGCTCCCGGGCGTAGAAGGCGCGCAACCCGTCCCGGATCGCGGCGCGCGCGGCCTCGTGGGACGGGTGCTCCTCTCGCACGAGCCGCACCCCCTCGCGCCGGACGAACGGCAACGCGCGATCGATCCGTCCCGCGACGATGGCGGCGTCCACCTCGCGCTCCGGGGTGCCGAACACGTGCGTCGG
This sequence comes from Anaeromyxobacter sp. SG66, assembly GCF_022690805.1. NCBI lineage: Bacteria > Pseudomonadati > Myxococcota > Myxococcia > Myxococcales > Anaeromyxobacteraceae > Anaeromyxobacter > Anaeromyxobacter sp. SG66. The sequence goes on along the minus strand of NZ_JALCZC010000008.1, from coordinate 17,580 downwards.
CCGGTTGTGACAGTCGACGCAGTCCATCGTCCGCCACTCCCCGCCGGCGCCCTCCACCGGCTCGGGCGCGCGGAAGGTGCGCCGCGTGCCATCGGCGAGCGTGAGCTCCACCGCCCCGATCCTGCTCCGGGAAGGATCCGCCTGGTAGCGCACCTGCACGCCGGGGCGGACGTGCCAGTGGACGCCGCCGCCGCCCTGCTCTCCGCCGCCGACGTGCACGACGAGCACCGTCCGCCGCGGTGTGCTCGCCGCGTCGTCCGCGTGCGAGGTGCGCACGCGCAGCCGGTCGCCGACGAACCGGGTCGGCCAGTGGCAGCGCTCGCACGTGTCCCGCGCCGGGCGGAGGTCGTGGACCGGCACCGGGATCGGGCGCTCGTACAGGTCGAAGGTCACCGACACGAGCTGCCACGCGCCGGACAGCTTCGACTTCACGAACCAGGGCGCACCGGGCCCGATGTGGCATTCCACGCACGCGACGCGCGCGTGGTTCGAGCGCTGGTACGCGGTGAACTCCGGATCCATCACGCTGTGGCACGACCCGCAGAACGCCGGCGAGTCCATCACCTCGACCGCCCCGAACGTCGCGAGCGCGACGATGACCACGTTCACCACCGTCAGCGCGGCGATGAAGAGGACGCGCCTGCGGGTCGCGGGGTGGTTGAGGTCGACCACCGGCAGCGCCGGCTCCTCGCCGCCTCCGGCGCGGCGGCGCCGCGCGAGCCAGTCGCCGAGGGGGATGAGGAGGAGCCCGACGACGAAGACCCCCGGCAGGATCACGAACGCCAGGATCCCGAGGTAGGGGCCGCCGTGATACCCGACCAGCCCGAGCGCGAGCAGGGTCACGACGAGGATGCCCGCGACGGTGGCGGCGATCGCGCCCGCGAGCCCGAGCGGACTGCGCGTGAGATCCGCGAACAGGCGCCTCATCTCCCCTCCCCGGCGGCGTGTCCGGCGACGCCGCCGCCATCATGCGTCCGCGGCCGCCGGCGCTGGTCGCGCGATGGCGGCTCCGGTGGGGAGGACCCGGCGGGTGCGACGGGATGGCAGGCTGCCGCGGGCAGTAGCATGCACCGCAGCAGGTCTCGGCGGCCTCAGGCGGACGTGCGGAGGACCGGCGTTTCCGCGGCCTCGAGCCCGAGCTCGAACCAGAACCGGCTCCCGACGCCCACCTCGCTCTCGACGCGCAGCTCGCCGCCCATGAGCGCCACGAGCTGGCGGCTGATCGCGAGCCCGAGGCCGACGCCGGCCCGGGCGGTGCGCGCGGAGGCCCCCTGGCGGAAGGGCTGGAACACGCCCTCGAGCTCCTCCGCCGCGATGCCGGCCCCGGTGTCGCTGACGGCGAACGAGACGGCGGGCCCCGCCGCGCGGACCTCGAGCGCGACCTCGCCCCGCGCGGTGAACTTGACCGCGTTCCCCAGCAGGTTGAGCAGCACCTGCCGGAGCCGCACCTCGTCCGCGAGGACGTAGGTCGGCAGCCCTGCGCCGACGTCCACCTTGAGGTCGAGCCCCTTCTCGTCCGCCTCCAGCCGGACGAGCTCCCCGGTCGTGCTGGCGAGCTCGTGGAGGTGCGTCGTCCCGAGCCGCAGCTCCAGGCGCCCCGCCTCGATGCGCGACAGCTCCAGCAGATCCTGCACGAGGTCCAGGACGTGCGCGCCGCTCCGCCGGATGACGGCGGCGTGCCCGAGCGCCCGCGGCCCGGCGCTCGCGTCGCGCTCGAGCAGCCACGCCCGGCCGAGGATCGCGTTGAGCGGCGTGCGGACGTCGTGGCTCATCCGGGCGAGGAAGTCCGACTTGGCCTGGTTCGCGGCGTCGGCGGCGCGGCGCGCCTGCTCCGCCACCTCGTGCGCCTCACGGAGCTTCGCCTCGCCCTCCCGCAGCGCCGCCACCTGGCGGTCGAGCTCGGCGGTGCGCTCCGCGACCGTCTCCTCGAGCGCGTCCCGCGCCTCACGCAGCCGCGCCTCGCCGCGCCTCCGGTCCTCGTCGAGGACGGAGAGCGCGAGGAGCGGCAGCGCCGTCGCGACGAGGAAGAGCTGGAGCGCGAGGACGTTGTGGGCCGGCGAGGCGCCGGTGAACGGCCCGAGCCCGTGGCGCGTCGCGGCGAGCGCGAGCAGCGCGACCGCGGAGACCGCGGTGCTCGCGCCGAGCGTGCCGAAGCGGATCGCGGCCCAGAGGAGCAGCGGGAGCGGCAGGTAGAGCGCGCCGGGCCACGCGCTCTCGCCGGCATGGTGCCAGAACGCGAAGGCGACCGCGACGGCGAGCCCGGCGCAGAGCGCGAGCGCCTCGGCGACGCGGCGGGGGCTCCCCGGCGAGCGCCAGGGGCGCCGCGCGAGCCAGAGCAGGATCGTGGGGGTGAGCGTGAGGTGCGCGAGCGCGTCCCCCAGGAACCAGCGGCCCCACGCGGTGCCGTACGCGGTGCCGGCGGCGACCGCCGCCGCCGCCCCGGGGAGCGCCGCGACCGCGGGAGCGAGGAGCACCGCGAACACCGCGAAGCGCGCCGCGACACGGATCGTGACGGTGGAGGCAGGGCAGCCGGCGCGCCGCAAGAGCCACGCGGCGACGACCACCTCGACCGCGTTCGCCGCCGCGAACCCGGCCGCGGTCGAGGACGGGAATCCCATGGCGAGGTCGGACGCGAGCTCCGCCAGGACGACCGCCGCGAGGAGGGCCGCCCACCGGCGCCGGGGCGAGCGGAGCAGCGCCACGAGCGCGAGCGTGTTCGGCACCCAGAACGCCGCGATCGACTCGGCGCCGACGTTGAAGGCGGAGCCGAGGCGCGCGGCGAGGAAATACCCTGCGAGGAGGGCGAGCGGACCGACGACGGCGCGGACGGACGGCAATGGGACTCGGGGCATGCTCGCTCGGGCTCGCGATGGCTCGCGCGGGAGGCGCGGTTCCTAACGGCGCGAGGGCGCGGGCGCGAGCCGCGACGCCTCCCGTGCCCACGGTACGGTCGAAGCCTTAGCCCGAGTCCGCGCTCGGACCGGGCGGGCGAGCGCCACCGGAGTCGCGCACCGCGCCGGACGCGAGCGGCGCGCGTTGTCCGGCCGCGATCGCGTCGGCAGGTTGGAACCCGTCCACCCCTCGCCCTTCGATGGGCTGAGGGCGAGCTCGTCGAAGCGCAGCGGGAGATGGCACGCGGGCGGTCCGGTTTCAGTCGGACCGCCCGCTCGCCCCTTCGGCCCGTCCCGGGTCAGCGCACGAGCCGCAGCGCCGAGGCCGGCTCCACGATCCCGAGCAGGAAGAGCACCCAGAGCGCCACCCAGCCGACGAGCAGCACCACCGCCGCGACCGCGTCGGGCGTCACGACGCTGGCCGCCCGCCGCGCCGCCGCGAGCGTCGCGCGACCCGCGGCGCGTTCGATCGCGCGTCGGGTGCGGCGGCGAGGCGGCTCGGGGGTAGCGGCACGGCGCCCCGGGGCCCACGCGCCGGGGACCCACGTGGGCGGTGAAATACGGCTTCCGGCAGGCGACGTCATCGTGCACTCCTTTTCGGGATCCGCGCGCGCCGCGCGGTACGTTCGAGGAGAGGTCTAGCGATGGCGAGGGCACCGCTGAACGCGCAGCCGAGCACCGCCCCCGCGCACGAACGCGCGGGCCGGCTCGACTGGGGCAACCTGCGGTTCTTCCTCGAGCTCTCCCGCTCCGGCAGCCTCTCGCGCGCGGCGCAGCGCCTCGCGGTGGACCGCAACACCGTGGCGCGCCGGGTCGCGGCGCTCGAGGAGGAGCTGAAGCTCCCGCTCTTCGAGCGCGGCCCTCAGGGCTGGATGCGGACGGCGGCCGGGGACGAGCTGGCCGCCCTCGCCTCCCGGATCGAGGAGGACGTGCTCGCGCTCGCCCGGCACGTGGACGCGCGCGACCGCGCCATCGCGGGGACCGTGCGCCTCACGACGGCGATGCACCTCTCGGCGCACCTGCTCGTCCCGGCGCTCCCCTCCCTGCGCGAGCGGCACCCCGCGCTCCTCCTCGAGATCGCCGCCGATCAGCGCACCTTCGACCTGAGCCGCCGCGAGGCGGACCTCGCGCTGCGGATGGGCCGGCCGCGCGACGCGGGGCTCGTCACGCGCAAGCTGTCCGACGTCGCCTACGGGCTCTACGCCGGGCGTGCGTCCCCGGCGGCCCGGCGCGGCGAGGTCGATCTCGCGGGGGATCCGTTCCTCGGCCTCGACGACTCGCTCGCGAGCTCCCCCCAGGAGCGCTGGCTCGCGCGCGTCGCGCCGCAGCGCCACATCGTGTTCCGGTGCAACAGCACCGCCTCGCTCCACGCCGCGGTGCGGATCGGGATCGGCGTCGCGGTCCTGCCCTGCTTCGTGGCCGAGGGCGACGCCGGCCTCGTCCGGCTGGACGCGCCCGAGCCGCCGCACCACGAGCTGTGGCTGCTCGTGCACGGCGATCTCCGCCGCACGCCGCGCGTGCGCGCGGTCATCGACTGGGTCGACGCGCTCGTCGCCGCGGCGCGGCCCGCGCTTTGCGGGCCCTGACCGGGCTCAGGTGCCCGCCTCGGCGACGCCGTCGCGCCTCGCGACGGGCTCGCCCCAGGCGGACGACGCCCTCGTGCCTCGTCATCAGAGCGGGAACGCGAGCCGCACGCCGATCATCGCCGTCGGGTCGAGGTAGCCGACCTCGAGCCCGAACGACACCGCCCGCGCCACGAGGCCGAAGCCGACCGCGGCGTGGAGCTTGAGGGCGTCGTCGTCGTCGAACACGATCCACGGCCCGGCGAGCCCCTCGACGTACAGGCGGTCCATCCGCACGCGCAGCTTCACGTCGAGCGGGACGCCGACCCGCGACGGCTCGGAGAGGAGCATCGCACCGAAGCGCGCGCCGACGGAGAGGTGCCGGGCGAGCGGCGTCGCGACGCCGAGCGTGAGCTGGAACTCGCCGATCTCCGGGTCGAGCAGGTAGTCCGCTCCGAGCCCGAGGGCGACGGAGGCGTCGGCCGGGCGCGCCCAGGCGAGGGCGGCGGCGACGGCGAGGGAGGCGACGAGGGCGCGGCGGACGGTCATGGAGAGGCTCCTGCGGTTCATGGCCGCAGGGCGGCCGATCGCCCGCCATCCTACGCAGCGAGCGACCGCAGCAAAGGCACCGCGGTCGGTGTCTCGGCGCTCATGTGCGGAGCGCGGCGGGAGCCGAACCAAGTGGGTCGCGGTTGCACCCCTCGCGTGCTACTAACGTTTTCCGCCCATTCGAACCCGGAGCCCTGAATGTCCCTTGCTCGCCGTCTCGCCGTCGCAGCCGTGCTCTCCACCCTCGCCGCCCCGGCGCTCGCAGCGCCCGCCCCCGCGGCGAAGCCGGAGGCGGCCAAGCCGGCCGCCAAGCCCGAGGCGGCGAAGCCGGCCGCCCCCAAGCCCGAGGCCGCCAAGCCCGTCGAGCTGAAGCCCAGCGCCGGCGAGCTCGCCCGCGTCCTCATGCCGAAGAAGACCTGGGAGGCGGGGCTCGGTGCGCTCTCCAAGAACGTCCAGGCCCAGATGCAGATGCACCCGGGCGCCAAGCTCGAGTACCCGAAGGACTTCGACAAGCAGGTCCGGTCCGAGCTCGAGGCGGCGCTCCCCTACGACGCGCTGCTCGACCTGCACGCGAAGGAGCTCTCCGCGGGCTACACCGAGCCGGAGCTGAAGGATCTCCTCGCCTTCTACAAGACGCCGACCGGCCAGAAGTCGCTCGAGGTGATGCCCACCGTCTCGCAGAAGATCGCCATGCAGACGCAGCAGCGGGTCCAGGCCAAGATGCCCGAGATCATGGAGCGGCTCGCGGGCAAGGTGAAGGGGCCCGCCGGCGCGAAGACGAGCCCGCACGGCGCGATGCCCCCCGGCCACGGCGGAGCGGCGCCCGCGCCCCAGGCCGCGACCCCCGCGACCCCCGCGACGCCGCCGGCCAAGCCGGCGAAGTGACCCCGCGGCGGAGCCGCCGCCGCGAGCTTCTGCGGCGGGCTCTCGCGGGGAGGCGAGAGCCCGCCGGCCACGGCGCGACGAGGAGCGTGTCATGACCGCCCCCGCGCCCAGCACCGGGTTGCCCGGCCTCGACGCCGTGCTCCGCGACCTGCGCCCGGGCGACAACGTCGTCTGGCAGGTCGAGACCCTCGACGACTACCCGCCGCTCGTGGCCCCCTTCGTCGAGGCGGCCCGGGCCGCGGGCCGGCGGGTCGTCTACCACCGCTTCGCGCGCCACCCCGCCCTCGCCGACGCGGCCGACGGGGTCCTGCTCCACGAGCTCGATCCCGCCATGGGGTTCGAGAGCTTCACCGCCGGCGTCCACGAGGCGATCGAGCGCGCGGGGCGCGGCGCCTGCCACGTCTTCGACTGCCTCTCGGAGCTCGCGGCCGGCTGGTGCAGCGACCTGATGCTCGGGAACTTCTTCACCGTCACCTGCCCGTACCTCTTCGAGCTCGACACGATCGCGTACTTCGCGGTCGTGCGCGACGGCCACTCGCTCGAGGCGGTGCAGGCGATCCGGGACACGACGCAGCTCCTCGTCGACGTCTTCCGCCAGGGCCGGACGCGCTACGTCCACCCGCTCAAGGTGGACGGACGCCACTCGCCCACGATGTACCTGCCGCACGTCTGGGAGGACGACGCCTTCCGTCCGCTCACCGAGAGCGCGGTGCTCGCCGAGGCGCTCGCCGGCGCGTCCGAGGGGCGGCTCGACCCCGCCGCGCGCCTCGACGTCTGGGACCGGCGCTTCCTCGAGGCGCGCGAGCTCCAGGAGGCGGTGCGAGCGGGGTCGCGGCCGTGGCAGGACGAGCAGGCCGCGTTCCGCGCCCTCGTGCGGATGATGCTCACGCACGACCCCCGCCTCGCCGAGCTCGCCGAGCGGTACCTCGACCTCAACGCGCTGCTCGCGATCCGCCGCCGCATGATCGGGACGGGGCTCGTGGGCGGCAAGGCCTCGGGGATGCTGCTCGCGCGGGCGGTGCTGGAGAGCACCGATCCGGCGTGGCGGCATCGCTTCGAGCCGCACGACTCCTGGTTCATCGGCTCGGACGTGTTCTACACGTACCTCGTCCGGAACGGCGCTTGGCGGGCGCGGCGCGACCAGCGGAGCCGCGCCTCGCTGCTCGCGGGCGCGGCCGAGGCGCGCGCGCGCCTGCTCGCGGGGACGTTCCCCGCCGCCGTCGTCCAGCAGTGCGTCTCGATGCTCGACTACTACGGCCAGTCGCCCATCATCGTGCGCTCGAGCAGCCTCCTCGAGGACGGCTTCGGGAACGCCTTCACGGGCAAGTACGAGAGCGTGTTCTGCCCGAACCAGGGCGCGCCGGAGGAGCGGCTCGAGGCGCTCCTCGCCGCGGTGCGGACCGTCTACGCGAGCGCGATGAGCGACGCCGCCCTCCACTACCGCGACGATCGCGGGCTCCTCGACCGCGACGAGCGGATGGCGATCCTCGTGCAGCGGGTGTCCGGCGCCGTCCACGGCCGCTTCTTCTACCCGCAGGCGGCCGGGGTCGCGCTCTCGTACAACCCGTACGTCTGGAACCACGCCATCGACCCGGACGCCGGGGTGATGCGCCTCGTCTTCGGCATGGGGACGCGCGCGGTGGACCGCTCCGACGACGACTACACGCGCATCGTCGCGCTGAACGCGCCGCAGCTCCGCCCGGAGACGAGCCTCGACGAGGCCACCGAGTACGCCCAGCGCCGGGTGGACGTCCTCGACCTCGAGGCGAACCGCTTCACCTCGGCGCCCATCGACGAGGTCGTCGCGGAGAGCCCGCTCCTGCCCGTCGACCTGTTCGCCACCCGCCGCCGCGGGCCGGGCGGCGGCTGGGTCCTCACGTTCGAGAAGCTCCTCTGGGCGACCCCGCTCGTGGACGAGGTGCGCACGCTCCTCGCCGCGCTGCGCGAGGCGTACCGCTACCCGGTGGACGTCGAGTTCACCGCGAACTTCCTCACCGGCGGCGACTTCCGGCTGAACCTCGTCCAGTGCCGGCCCCTCCAGGTGAAGGAGGGCGGGATCGTTCCGCCCCCGCCCGAGGGGCTCGCGGCCGACGCCGTCGTCGCGGCGAGCCGCGGGCCGGTCGTCGGCCAGAGCACGAGCGCGCGCGTGGATCGCGTCGTGTTCGTCGACCCGGACGCGTACGCGACGCTCGCGACGCAGGACCGCTACGAGGTCGCGCGGGTGGTCGGCCGGGTGACGCGCGCCGGCGACGCGGCGCGCCGCGTGCTCCTCCTCGGGCCCGGCCGGTGGGGCACGACGACGCCTTCACTCGGCGTTCCCGTCTCGTTCGCGGAGATCCGCCGGGTCGCCGCGCTCGGCGAGATCATGCGGCTCGGCGACGTCATCCCCGACGTCTCGCTCGGCTCCCACTTCTTCAACGATCTCGTGGAGTCGGGGATGCTGTACGTCGCACTCTATCCCACCCACCCCGGCCACGCGCTCGACGAGGCGCGCCTGCGGGCGGCGCCGAACCGCCTCGCGCAGCTCTCGCCCGACGACGCGCGCCTGGCGCACGTGGTGCGGGTGGTCGACTTCCCCCTACCCGAGGATGGGCGCGCGCTCTGGCTGCACGCCGACTGCGTCCGGCAGGAGGTGATGTGCTACCTCCGCGCCCAGGAATGACGCCGCGTCGTGGGACGCCGCCGCGCCGGGCGCCGGCTTCTACGGACGGGCCGAGATCCACTACACTCCGCGCAACCATCGACCGTCGGCGCACCTGGCGCGGCGGCGGCGGCGCGAGATCGCTTGAGCGAGCCATCGACATCCCCCGAGCCGCCCGCGCGGCGCCGCCCCCGGCTCGATCGCAGGCGGGTCCTCGCGGCGCTCTTCCCCGAGGTCCTGCTCGACGGCACGCCCTGGCGCGCGCAGTGGCGGGGGCACGAGGACCGGCTCATCGTCCTCTCCGCGCGCATCGCGCTCGTGAGCTCCATCGTCGGCCAGGTCCTGCACCACTTCCTCGTCGACCTCCCGCTCGAGCTCACGCCCGCCTCGCGCTGGGCCACGTACCGCTTCGGCAGCTCAGCCGTCTACGCGCTGCTGCTCGCCGCGACGTTCCTGCCGAGGCTGCAGCGCGGCCTCTGGGCGCGCGCGCCGCTCGTCGTGCTCACGTTCACCGTGAGCTGCCTGCAGGCCCTGACGGTGGTGTGGCTCCCCAGCGTCTCGTACCTGTACGCGTTCGTCTTCGGGGTGGTGGGGGTGCTCCTCCTCCGCCAGTCCGCGCCGACGGCCGTCGCCACGCTCGCCTCGATCTTCGCCGCCCAGTGGGCCATCGCGTGGCGCCACACGGACGTCCACCCCGCGCGGCTCTTCAGCGTCGTCACGCTGGCGGTCGGCCTCGTCCTCCTGTTCCGGGCGCGCATGACCACCGACGTCCGCGCCTTCCTCACCTCGCGGCGCGAGCGGCAGACCCAGCAGCAGCTCCTCGCCACCCAGGTCGAGCTCGACCGCGTGAAGACCAACTTCTTCACGAACGTCTCGCACGACCTGCGCACGCCGCTCACCCTCATCATCGCGCCGCTCGAGGCGATGCTGTCCGACGCGCGCGACCTCTCCGCTGAGGTGCGCGCCGATCTCGAGCTCATGCTGCGCAACGCGCAGCGGCTGCTCCGGCAGATCAACACGCTCCTCGACCTCTCGCGCCTGGACGCGAAGCACGAGTTCCTCCGGCTCGAGGACCTGGACGTGGTCGAGCTCCTCGGCTCGCTCGTCGAGAGCGGCCGGCCGCTCGCGGCGCAGCGGCACGTCTCGCTCGCCCTCGCCGTCGACGGACCGGTGCCGCCGCTGCCGGTGGACCGCGACAAGCTCGAGAAGATCGTCCTGAACCTCCTCTCGAACGCGATCCGCTTCACCGACGGGTCCGAGGCCCGCCCCGGCGCGGTCACGGTGCGCTGCGGCGTCCGGGAGGATCGCTTCTTCTGCTCCGTCGAGGACACGGGGATCGGGATCCCCGACGACCAGATCGAGCGCGTGTTCGACCGGTTCCACCAGGTGCGGGGCCCGGCCTCGCGCGGCCGCGGCGGGACCGGCATCGGCCTCGCGCTGGTGCGGCAGCTCGCCGAGTTCCACATGGGCTCCGTGGCCGTGCGGAGCCGCGTCGGCGAGGGCTCCTGCTTCACGCTCGAGCTGCCGCTGGACCGCTCCGCCTATCCCGCCGAGCGGCTCGACCGGCGCCAGGACCATCAGCCCGTGCCGGTGGACCGCCGCCGCCCCGCGCAGCCCGCCGCCGTGGCGCTGCACCTCGAGGCCGCCCGGCCGCCGCCTCGCCCGGCCCGGCCCACCCCCTCCCCCGTCACGCGCGCCACGAGCGGCACGAAGCCGCTCGTCCTGGTGGTGGACGACAACCGCGAGCTGCTCGACTTCGTGGCGCGCCAGCTCGCGGACGAGTTCCGCGTGCGGAGCGCCGAGCGCGCGGACGAGGCGCTGCGCGCCGCCGCCATCGAGCCGCCCGCGCTGGTGGTGAGCGACGTGATGATGCCGGGCCGCTCCGGCACCGACCTCCTGCGCGAGCTGCGCCGCGACGCCCGCCTGCGCCACGTGCCGGTCATCCTCGTGACCGCCAAGGCCGACCTGGAGAGCAAGATCGAGAACCTGCGCGAGGGCGCGGACGACTACCTCGCGAAGCCCTTCAGCGTGGCGGAGCTGCGCGCGCGCATCCGCTCGCTGCTCGACAAGCGCAAGCTCGCCGTCGAGCTGGCGGAGAAGAACGAGTACCTCGCCAAGCTCAACTTCGACCTCGTCCTCTCCAAGCGCCAGGTGTTCCTCGAGACGATGGAGGCGTTCGCGCTCGCGGTGGAGGCGAAGGACCCGTACACCCACGGCCACTCGCGCCGCGTGTCGCTGCTCGCCGAGCGCGTCGCCCGCGAGCTCGGGCTCTCCGAGGCGGAGTGCGAGACGATCCGCATCGCCGGGATCCTCCACGACCTCGGGAAGATCGGCACCCCCGAGGCCGTGCTCGTGAAGCCCGGCAAGGTCACGCCCGAGGAGTACGCGATCTTCAAGCGCCACGCGCAGCTGGGCTGGCGCATCGTCTCGGCGGTGAAGGAGCTCGACGGCGTCGCGCGCGCGATCCTCCACCACCACGAGCGCTTCGACGGCGCGGGCTACCCGGACGAGCTCGCGGGGATGCAGATCCCGACGCTCTCGCGCGTGCTCGCGGTGTGCGACACCTACGACGCGATGACGAGCGATCGCCCGTACCGCGCCGGGATCGCGCACCGGCTGGCGGTGGAGGAGATCCTGCGCTGCAGCGGCTCGCAGTTCGATCCGGAGTGCGTGCAGGCCTTCCTGCGCCTGTACGAGGACGCCGCGCCGCAGTTCCCCGCGTTCCCGTCCGGCCTCCGCGAGCTCGCGAGCCGGAACCTGCTCGGCGGCGGCGCGAGCTGACGCTCCACGCCGGGGCGCTCAGCCACCGCGGCCGAGGAGGACGGAGAGCCGCGGCACGAACATCCCCACCCGGGCGGCGTACTCCCGGTGCGCTCCCGCGAGCGGGCTCGCGGCGAACCCCCGCTCCTCGCGCACCGCGGCCCGCCAGTACGTGAGCACCCCCAGCCCGACGAGCGGCAGGAGCCACGCCGTGCCGGCCGCCGCGAGGCCGCCCGCGAAGGCGAGCAGGTAGCTCGCGTAGAACGGGTGTCGCACGAGGAGGTAGGGGCCGCGCGTCTGGAGGTGCTCCGGCACGTGCGCCGCGAAGGCGAGGAGCAGCGGCCGCTCCCGGTTGACCCGCGCCGCCCACAGGAACAGCCCGAGCGACAGGGCGAGGAGGACGAGCGCGGCGGCGAGCCGCGCGGGCGGCACCGGCGTCAGCGCGATCACGGCGGCCTCGCTCCCGAGGACGAGGCCGGACACGAGCGAGGCGCGGTAGCGGTGCGGTCCCTCGGGGCGCCGGAACACGCGGCGCACGCCGCCGAGGAACACGAACGCCAGCGCGCCGAGCGCGCCGAGCGCGACGAGGCGCAGGTCACCGCTCATCGGCGCCACCCGCGCGCGCCCTTGCGCCTGAGGTGCAGCGCCAGCGCGGCGCGCGCGGCGGGCCCGAACAGCCGCCAGAGCGCGACGCGCGCGTCGAGCAGCCTGCTCGCGGGCGCGACGCCGCACAGGCGCGCGAACGACCAGAGCTCCCATCCGCCCATGAGGTTCCAGATCACCGGGTTCACGTGCTTGCCCGAGACCACCCGCGCGACCTCCGCCATCATGAGGTGGTGCTCGAGCTTCATCCCGGGGTGGACGTAGGACGCGCCGAGCTTGCGGAACCCCACGCGCCCGTAGGGCTTCACGAGCTCGTCGGTGCAGCTCATGACCGCGAAGCGCCGGCCCGACTGCAGCGTGGTGAGCGCGCAGTGCTTCACGAGCGTGTAGAAGAGGTCGCTCCCGCGGAACTCCGGGTGCGTGCAGAACTTCGAGAGCTCCACGATCTCGTCGCGCGGGGGCGTGCCCGGCGGCAGGGCCAGGTAGTCCTCGTGCTTGAGCGGCGAGTCCGGGGTGGGCGGGAAGAGCAGCCGGACGCAGGCCACGATGCGGCCGCGGTACTTCGCGACGAGGATGCGCGAGCGCGCGTCGAGCGCGTCGGCCATGTCCTCGTCCCGCACCTCCGGCCCGGCCTTGCCGGCGCGCAGGTAGGCGAGCCGCCGGAGCGCCAGCACCTCCCGGTACTCCTCCTCGGTCCGCACCGCGCCGAAGTCGAGCGCGCGGCTGGACGAGCGGACGTGGAAACCCGTCTCGCGCAGCGCCTGCACGCTCGTCTCGGGCCCGAACTGGAGGAGGTACTGCCCGACGAGCTCGCGGGCGCGGGGATCCGGGACCGACCACGTCACGCCGAGCGCGAGGCAGCGCTTCGCGCCGTGCTGCGCGACCCGCACGCGCACGACGCGGAACGCGATCTCCGCCTGGCCCATCGTCGGGAAGGTGCAGCTCCCGGTGAACTCGACGCCCGGGATGAGGAACTTGTTCCGCAGGCTCGTGACGAGCTGCATGCCCGTCCGCGAGATGTCGACGATGCGGAAGTGGATCTGGTCGTCGTAGCGGACCGCGTTCGGCGTCACGCCCGTCGGGAGCCAGTCGCGCTCGCACGCGAAGCGCGAGGACGACCGCTTCTCGCCGGGCGCGCCCTCGTCGCCGGCCGGCTCCGACCAGCGCAGCGCGACGATGGCGCGGCCGCGATCCATCCGGACCGCCGCGACGCGGAGCGCGCCGAACGTGCTCGCGCTCCCGCCCACGCGCAGCGTGAGATCGAGGGCGTCGCCCGGCGAGACCGCGGCGAGCGCGGTGGAGCGCACGAGCTCGACGCCGAGGGGCGACATGCGCCAGACCTGCGCGGACGACCCGGGCCCGGGCGTCCCCGCCAGGCGAACCCGCGCGAAGACCGGATCGCCGGGGCGCACGTCGCCGGGCAGCACCGGCCCGTGGACCGGATCGCGCGGCCCGAGCGCGTGGACGCGCGCCTGCGGGCCCTCGGGGGCCGACGCGTCGAACCCGCGCGTCGGCGGAGCGGCGTCTTCGTCCGGCCTTGCGCTCGCGTCGGCGGACGAGGTGGGGATTCGCATCGGTGCTCGCCTCCTGGTGCCGGGTCCCCGACTCCCGCGGCCGCGGGACATACGAAGGAAGGAACCACATCCCCGGTGGGTACACATTCACGTACCGTATCGGGTGCCAACCCACCCTGACGCCGATCAAGCCGTTTCGGTCCCGATGGGCGCCGATTTCGGGCGAAATCGCCCGCGATTTCGAGGGTTGAGCTCACCACCGGGCCTCTTTGGACGGCGCCGGAATGCCTCCCCCGCTAGGCCCAACACGTCCCGCGACGGCGGGGCCCGCGCATGCTCTCCTCCGCGCGGCGCCCCGTCGCTCCACCCATTCGCCCCCCCGCAGCGGAGGCCACCATGAAGATCCTCGTCGCCGATGCCTTCCCGACCGAGCGGCTCGCCGACTTCCAGTCGCTCGGGCTCGAGGTCGATCATCGCCCGGACGTCGCCGCGAAGGACCTCGCCGCCGCCGTTCGCGACGCCTCCATCCTCGTCGTCCGCTCGAAGCAGGTGCTGGGCGAGGTGTTCGAGTCCGCCTCCGGCCTGTCGCTCGTCGTGCGCGCCGGCGCGGGCGTGAACACGATCGACGTCCCCGCCGCCTCCCGGCGCGGGGTGTACGTCGCGAACTGTCCGGGCCAGAACTCGATCGCCGTCGCGGAGCTCGCCATCGGGCTCGTCATCGCGCTCGACCGGCGCATCCCGGACAACGTCGCGCTCCTGCGCGCCGGGAGGTGGGACAAGAAGACCTTCTCCGAGGCGCAGGGGCTCTTCGGCCGCACGCTCGGGGTGGCCGGCCTCGGCTCCATCGGCCGGGAGGTCGTGACGCGCGCGCAGGCGCTCGGGATGCGGGTGGTCGCGTGGTCGCGCTCGCTCGACGACCGGAAGGCGAAGGCGCTCGGCGTGGAGCGTGCGCCCGACCTCGCCGCGCTCGCGCGCGAGGCGGACTACCTGTCCCTCCACCTCGCGCTCTCGAAGGAGACGCGGGGGATCGTCTCCCGCGACGTGCTCGCGGCCATGAAGCCCGGCGCCGCGCTCGTCAACACGGCTCGCGCGGAGATCGTGGATCAGGTGGCCCTGCTCGAGCTCGCGCGCACGGGGCGGATCCGCCTGGGCACGGACGTGTTCGCGGGCGAGCCGGAGAAGGGGAAGGCCGACTTCGACAGCGAGCTCGCGAAGCTTCCGAACGTCTACGGGACGCACCACATCGGCGCGTCGACCGCGCAGGCGCAGGACGCGATCGCGCGCGAGGCGGTCCGCATCGTCGAGGCGTTCGTGAAGAGCGGCGAGGTGCCGAACTGCGTGAACGTCGCGGAGAAGACGCCGGCCCGCGCGCGGCTCGTCGTGCGCCACCTCGACAAGGTGGGGGTCCTCGCCAACGTCCTCGGCGCGATCCGCGAGGCAGGCATCAACGTCGAGGAGGTCCAGAACACCATCTTCGAGGAGCACCAGGCCGCGTCCTGCAGCATCGACCTGGACGACCGCCCGCAGGAGGCGCTCCTCGAGCACCTCCGCACGCGCATCCCGGACGTGCTGTTCGTGGGATCGTTCGAGCTGTAGCCCGCTGCCGAGGGAGCACCCCGCGGCGAATGCCGCGAACGGGCGCGACCTCGTGGCGCCCTCGGCGGCCGCCGCGGGACCCGAGGTCACGCCGACATCACCGGGCCGCGCCGTGCCGCCCGCCCGGCGGGCCGACGCCCGCTCGCGCGCGGCGAATGCGGAGCGTTGACGCGCGCGGCAGCGCGGCCGAACGTGGCCCGGCATGGGGGCGGGGGGCTCGTCGGGGCGCGAGGGTCGGGGCGGTGCGCCGCGCCCGGCGCTCGCCCTGCACGACGCCGTCGCGCTCGTCCTCGGCATCGTCATCGGCGCCGGCATCTTCCGCGCGCCGTCAGCCGTCGCCGCGAGCGCGCCGGGCGTCCCGGCGATCCTCGCGGCGTGGCTCGCGGGCGGCGCCGTCTCGCTCGCCGGCGCGATGTGCTACGCGGAGCTCGCGGCCGCGTACCCCGATCCCGGCGGCGACTACCACTTCCTCTCCCGCGCGCTGGGGCGTCCGACCGCGTTCCTGTTCGCGTGGGCGCGACTCACGGTGATCCCGACCGGCTCCGTCGCGCTCCTCGGGTTCGTGTTCGGGGACTATGCCGCGGATCTGCTCGGCGCGCCCGGCGCGAGCGGGCCGCTCGCCGCGGCGATGGTGGTGACGCTGACGCTCGTGAACGCCGCCGGGCTCCGCGTCGCGCGCGGCGTGCAGAACGTGCTCACCGTCGCGCTCGTGCTCGGGCTGCTGGTCGTGATCCTCACCGGGCTCGCGCTGCCGGCGGCGCCGCCGCCCTCGGCCCCCGTCCCGGCGCGGCCCGCGTTCGGCCTCGCGATGGTCTTCGTCCTCCTCGCGTACGGCGGGTGGAACGAGGCGGCCTACGTCTCGGCGGAGCTGCGCGGCGGGCGGCGCGCCATCGCGACCGCGCTCGTCGCCTCCCTGCTCCTCGTGACGCTCCTCTACGTCCTCGCGAACGCCGCGTACCTGCGTGGCCTCGGCCTCGACGGCGTGCGCGCGTCGAGCGCGGTGGCCGCGGACCTGCTCGGGCGTGCCTTCGGGCCGGTGGGCGCGACGACCATCGGCGCGATCGTCATCGCCGCCGTCGTGACCTCCGCGAACGCGACGCTGCTCCTCGGCTCCCGGATGGTCTGGGCGTTCGGCCGGGACTACCCGCGCTTCGCCACGCTGGGGCGGTGGAGCGCGCGCGCCGCGTCGCCGGTGAACGCCGTCCTCCTGCAGGGCGCCATCGCGCTCGCGCTCGTCGGCATGGGGGTGCTGTCCCGGCGCGGCTTCGAGGCGATGGTCGCCTACACCGCGCCGGTGTTCTGGCTCTTCTTCCTGCTCACCGGGATCTCCCTGTTCGTGCTCCGGCGGCGCGATCCTGCGGCCGCCCGGCCGTTCAAGGTCCCGCTCTACCCCGCGACGCCGCTCGTCTTCTGCGCGGCGTGCGCGTTCCTCTTGTGGTCGAGCCTCGTCTACGCGGGCCCCGGCGCGATCGCCGGCGTGGCCGTGCTCGCGACCGGGCTCGCGCCCATGTGGCTCTCGCTGCGCAGGGCGCCGGCGCGCCCTCCTGCCGCAGCGTGAAGGAGGCGAGATCATGTCCCGGCCCACGCTCCCCTTCCCCGCGCGGCTCGCCGCGATCCTGGCGGCCCTCGCCGCGCCGCCCGTGCTCGCGCAGCAGGCCGAGCCCGCGCCGCCGGCGGCGCCCGCCGAGGCGCCCGCGGTCGCGCGGAAGCCCGCGCGCACGCCCGACGTCATCTTCGTCCCGACCCCGGAGCGGGTCGTCGCCACGATGCTCGACCTCGCCCGGGTGGGGAAGGGCGACGTGGTGTACGACCTCGGCTGCGGAGACGGCCGCATCGTGGTCGCCGCCGCGCAGCGGGGCGCCCGCAAGGCGGTGGGCGTGGACATCGACCCGGAGCGCATCGCCGAGGCGCGCGCGAACGTGCGGGCGGCGGGCGTCGCGGATCGGGTCGAGATCCGCGAGGGCGATCTCTTCGAGCTGGACCTTTCCGACGCCACCGTCGTGACGCTCTACCTCCTCCCCGACCTCAACCTGAAGCTCCGGCCGAAGCTCCTCGCGCTCCGGCCCGGCACCCGGATCGTGTCGCACGCGTTCGACATGGGCGACTGGAAGCCGGCCGCGGTCCGGCAGGTCGACGGCAAGACCGTCTACTTCTGGACCGTTCCTGCCCGGACGAAGGCGCAGGCGCGCACCGGGAGGTAAGGGGCGCCGCACCCCGCGTTCGCGTGTACCCCGCCGCCCTTCCCGACTAGAACTCGTCCACGGCGACGCCGCCCCCGCCCGTCCGGGCGCAGGGCGGCGGCCGGCGCGCGAGGAGGCCGAGGTGGACGTTCGGAGCGGGCTGGGTCGTGTCGCGGTGCTGGACGGGAGCGAGGCGGCGCGGCGCGTCGTGCGCGCGGTGCGGGACCTCGGGCGCGAGGGCGCCGCCGATGCGGCGGTGCTGCTGTACGCCGGGGAGCTCCGCCGCTCGCCGGCCGCGCGCGAGGCGGACGAGGCGCACGCGGCGGACGCGGACGTCGAGGCTTCGCTCCGGCGCGCCCGCGCCGACGCGGCCTGGCTCGGGCCGGCCTCCATCGCGGA
>NZ_JALCZC010000079.1:0-19656 GCF_022690805.1 Anaeromyxobacter sp. SG66 | reverse complement strand
CTGGCCGGCGGCGCGACCGCCTGGGCCGCTTACCGGCTCGCGCTCGCCTCGGCCCGGGCCGGGGCAGGCGGCGCGCCGCGCGCGGCGGCGACGGGCCAAGGCGGCTGGCCGCTCCCGGGCCGGCTGGGCGCGCTCGTCGAGAAGGAGGCGAAGTACGTCCTCCGCCACCCGGTCGCGACGCTGCTCGCGCTCATCCTGCCGCCGTTCGCCGCGATCGTCGCGTGGAAGATCCCGCCCCGGCTGCCCGACGGGTCCGGTGAGGTCGTGCGAGCGCTGCCGGTGCTGGGCTTCGCGCTCTACGCGCACATGGCGGCGCAGATCTTCTGGCTCAACGCCTTCGGCTGGGAGCGGGGCGGCGGCCGCGTCTGGTTCCTCGTCCCCGTCGCGCCAGCCGAGGTGCTCGTCGCGAAGAACCTCGCGGCCTACGGGCTCTCCGCCGCGCTCTTCGCGGCGGCCGCGGCCGCGGCGATCGCGGTCGGCGGTCCGCTGCCGGGCTGGGCGCTCCTCGCCGCGGTGGCGCTCCACGCCGGCATCGCCCCCTGGCTGCTCGCGGCGGGCAACTTCGTCTCGGTGCTGAACCCGCGCGCCGCCGCGAGCACCGTCCAGCGCGGCGGGTCGCTGTCCCCGCTCTCGTCGCTCGCGGGGATGGTCATCGTCTCGTGCGCCGCGGGCGCCTTCGCGGTCCCGGTGGTCTTCGCCGTCCGCCGGGACGCGCCCTGGCTGCTCGTCCTGGGCTGGACGGCGCTCGGGCTCGCCGGCGCCATCGCCTACCGCGTCGCGCTGCCCGCGGCCGCGCGGCTCCTCGCGCGGCGCCGGGAGCCGCTCCTCGACGCGATCGCCGGCGACGAGGACTGAACGGCCGCGCCCGGCGGGCCGGCCTCCGGGGAGGCGCGGCGCGACGCCGGGCGCGGGGTGGGGCGGGCCGTCGGAGGGCGGCCTTCGGGCCGCTACTGCGAGAAGCCCTCGATGAGGTAGTGCGCCTCCACGCGCTTCAGCGCGAGGACCATCGCGGCGGTGCGGACGTCGATCTCCTGGCCGACGCAGTACGGGCGCGAGTCGTAGTGTGGGGTGCGCTGCGGGCGGTTCCGGGCGATGTCGCGGATGATCGCGTAGTTCTTCTTGATGGCCTGCTCCAGGCGGCGGTTCACGTCGCCCTCGGTCCAGTGCTCGAGCCGCTGGTTCTGCAACCACTCGTAGTACGAGACGGTGACGCCGCCGGCGTTGCAGATGATGTCCGGGATGAGATCGATCTTCCGGCCCAGCATCACGCGATCGCCGTCGCGGGTGGTGGGGCCGTTCGCGCCCTCCGCCACGAGCTTCACCTTGAGCCGCTCCGCGACGTCGCCCGTGATCTCCTCGCCGAGCGCGGCGGGGATGCAGATGTCGGCGTCGACGGACCAGAAGTCGTCCTTGGAGATGGCGGTCGCCCCCGGGAACCCCTCGACGGTGCGGCGGAGGTTCTCCTTGTTGCCGTGGACGTACTGCACCAGGGCGGCGACGTCGATCCCCTTGTCGTTGTGGATCGTCCCGTTGGCGTCGTTCACGGCGACGATCTTGGCGCCGTGCGCGGCGAGGATCTCCGCGGCCGAGGAGCCCACGTTGCCGAAGCCCTGCACGAGGATCCGCGCGCCCTTGAGGTCGAAGCCGCGATCGCGCGCCCACTCCTCGATGCAGTACACGACGCCCTGGCCGGTGGCGCGGACGCGCCCCTCGGAGCCGCCGATGCGCACGTCCTTGCCGGTGACCACGCCGCGGAGCTTGTGGTGCTCGCGCTCACCGTCCGTGAACTGGCGCATCATGTACGCCATGATTTCCCCGTTCGTCCCGACGTCGGGCGCCGGGATGTCCACGAACGGGCCCATGAAGTTCTTGAACTTGTAGATGTAGCGGAGGGTGATGTGCTCGATCTCCTCGCGCGAGTAGTTGAAGGGGTCGAGCTTGATGCCGCCCTTCGCGCCGCCGAACGGGATCTCCGCGATCGCCGTCTTCCAGGTCATGTCGGCGGCGAGCATCTTGAAGAGGTCGAGCGAGACGTCCTTGTGGTAGCGGATGCCGCCCTTGTACGGACCGCGCACCTGGTTGTGCTGGATGCGGTAGGCCTTGAACTTCCGCGGGCCACCCTTCTCGATCCGGAAGAGGCCCATCTTCGGGATGTTGATGACGCCCTGCTGCATGTGGATGTCGGAGCGGAGCAGCGCGCGGCGGTGCAGGATGAAGTTGCCGTTCGCGAGCGGCTCGAGCGCGTCGGCCGCCTTCATGTCCGAGGGCTGCAGGTTCTTGAACTTGGGCGCGTCCTCGGCGGAGAGGGGCACGAGCCGGTCGCGCAGCTCCGTGGTGACGTAGAAGATGTGCTCGAAGTCCGGCTCCTCCAGCTCCATCCGGACGCGGGGGTTCATCTGGATGAGATCCGCCGCACGATGGAACGTCTCCATCGCCTCGTCGTAGAAGCTCTTCCTGCCGTTTCGACCGGCCATCGCTGTCGACCTCGGTTGGGGGGGACTCCGCGCTTCGTCAAGGAGGCGAAGCCGGGCGCATGCTAGCCCTCGTTCCGCTCGCGGTCAAAATCTGCGAATTACCGCGATTCCTTAATATAATGGCGAGGTTGCCACGGCGCGAGCGCGCGGAGATCCGCGCCTCCGGGACCCCGCCTCGGGGGCTCTTCAGGCGGCGGCAATCTAACGCCGCCTGCGGCGGACCGACAGTTCAACGCGAGGCTCGGATAGGGGTCGAGCGGGCGGACTTCTGACTACACCAGGGTTCGCGCCCGGCACGTCATGGAGCATGGACGGAGCCACGCTCCTCGGCCGCCCGAGTGAGCGTGCGGGCTGGGCTCGGCCGACGTCCGCGACGCGCGATACAGGCAGCGCTCGACGCTCTTTCGGCGGTGCCTCAGAGAGTCCGCGGGTCGAGTTGACTGCGCCGTCTCGTCGCGCGCCAGATTCGTTCCACGCGGCAAGCAGTTGGACGCCTCCGCTCGCACCAGCCAACCATTTGCTCGGAGAGCGCTATGTCCGGGTCGATCCTGAAGAAGGGCGCGGCTTTGATGTTTGCCGGTGCGATCGCGCTCACCGGCTGCAAGGGCGATCGGGGCCCGGCCGGGCCGCCGGGGCAGGGCGCCGCTGCAGCGCCTCCCGGCGCAGGGCTGCAGGTCGGCATCGTCTCCGCGACCGCTCCGGCCGCGGGGCCGGCGACCGTCACCTTCACGGTCAAGGACGCGGCGGGAACGCCGGTCGACTTCCTCGCCGAGCTCCTCGCCGGCAACTTCGGCGCCACCCGCGGTCCGCGCTTCAGCATCGCACAGGCCTCCGCGGGGGGCGGCACGTACGACCAGGCGCTGTACGAGACCGACTCCGCGGGCGATCCGAGCGGCAAGCAGACCCGCCCGACCCAGGTGCCGGCCAGCATCTCGCTCACCGACGCCGCCGCCCTGTACACCAAGAACGCCGACGGGTCCTACACCTTCACCTTCCCGATCGCCGCACCCGCGCTCCCGACGCTCGCCTCCGGCTTCCCGATCGCGCCGGTGCAGTCCGCGCAGACGCTGGTCGGCATGCAGGCGGCCCGGACGTTCGAGGGCATCCAGTACCCCGCCGGCGCCTCGTTCGAGTTCATCCCGGCCGGCGGCACGGTCACCCCGCGCCAGGTCGTCTCCGACGCGGCCTGCAACAACTGCCACAGGCACCTGACGGCGCACGGCACGCGCCGCACCGTCGGCCTCTGCCTCACCTGCCACACGCCGGGCTGGGTGCTGAAGCCGAGCGCGAACGCCACCGCCAACGCCATCGACTTCCGCGTGCTGGTGCATCAGATCCACCGCGGCCAGCAGCCGACCGACGTGCAGAACGCCAAGCCCTACGTCTACAAGTGGAGCGCCACGAACGACTTCAGCACGGTCGCCTTCGCCCCCCCCAACACCGTCAGGAACTGCGTCTTCTGCCACCAGGGAGGCGCGCAGTCGGACAACTGGAAGACCAAGCCCAGCCGCGCCGCCTGCGGCTCCTGTCACTATGCGGTCGACTTCGCCACCGGCGCAGGCCACGCCGGCGGCCTGGCGGCCGCGGACGACACCTGCGCCGCCTGCCACCACCCGGACGACACGCCTCCGCTCGGCGCGGCGCCGTCGATCACGAAGGTGCATTCGTTCCTCTACGACGCGCTGACCAACACCTCCTTCACGGGCGCGGACCTCGGCGTCACCATCGACGCGGTCGACGTGACCACTCCGGCGGCCGGGACGGTGAAGTTCACCGTGACGCTCAACGGCGCACCCGCCGACATCAAGGCCACGCCGCTCGCCAACCTGCGCTTCACCATCGCCGGCCCGACGACCGACTACGGTGGCCCGAAAGGCCCCGTCGCGGGGACCGACGTCCTCGGGCACGCGTTCGGCTACATCCAGACGGGCAACTTCGGCGGCGCGGGCGCCGCGCTCCTGACCGCCACGGGCACCCCGGGCCAGTTCACCGCTCCCCTCGTGACCCTGTCGTCGGCGACGCCGCCCGTGGCGACTCCCATCGACCTGACGCCGGCGAACGGCCAGACCGTCGGCGTGGGCGTGGAAGCCTACGTCCTCGAGACCGGCACCTGTCCCACCCCGCCCTGCGCCCAGCGCGAGTGGGCCCAGCGGCCGCTGCCCCCGACGGCGACCTCACCCACGGGCGTCATCTACGCCCGGGTCGGCGGGGGCACCGCCACCCCGCGCCGCCTCATCACCGACGCCGCGAAGTGCAACGTCTGCCACGAGGACCTCGGCTTCCACGGCGGCGAGGCGCGCAAGGGTCCCGACTACTGCGCGATGTGCCACAACTCCCAGAACGTGAACGACGAGCGCACCTCGCAGTTCGAGGTCGACCCGGCCACCGGCCAGCCGTTCACGAAGACGCCCGGCACCGTCCAGCTCTCCGTGATGATCCACAGGATCCACAAGGGCTCCGAGATCGTCCCGCAGGGCTCGCTCCCGAGCCCGCGGCCGACGTTCACGCTCGGCGCGACGCGTGACTTCAGGGCGAATCCGGCCACGGGCCGGGCCGAGGGCGAGGCGCCGCCGGTCGAGTTCAGCCACGCCTTCCCCGGCGACCTCGAGAACTGCCAGACCTGCCACCTGCCGGGCGGCTACGGCCTCCCCGAGCCGACCGTGCTGCCGACGCGCTTCGTGACCTTCACCTGCAAGGAGGACCCGAGCGCGGACGCGAACGCCGTGTGCGGCACGCTCAGCGCCAGCGGCGGCGTCGTCGCGCCCGACACCGCCGCCGGCGACGCGTACTGGAACAAGACGGAGACGTTCGTGGGATCCGGCCGCGCGCACTGCGGCAGCTGCCACGACGGCATCGCCGCCGACGCGCACATCTCGCTCAACACCATCAACGGCGTCGAATCCTGCGACGTCTGCCACGGCGACGGCCGGTTCATGGATCCGATCGAGATCCACCAGCCGAGGCCGTAGCCCGAGCGGTGATGACCGCGGCTCCCGGCGCCTCGCGCGCCGCGGGGCCGCTCGTCGTCCCTGATCCCGACATGGATCCTGCATTCGGGCGACGGCGCGGCGCGATCCCGGCCGGTCAGGTCGTGCCCGATCCGGGCCGGACGTTGTAGCCGCGGTCGCCGTACGGCTGCAGCCGCTCCAGCCACGCCGCCTCGAGCTGCCGCACGGCGTCCCGGGGGTAAACGAGGCCCTCGTCCTGCTCCTGCAGCACCTCGAGGACCTCGAAGACGAACGCGTCGGGGCCGAGCGCGCTCACGTCCGCGCGGAGCCGCGCGTTCCTGTGCACTCCGCGCGCGAGCTCCATCCGCCTGCCGTTGAGCGTCTTCAGGTTCGACGTGCTCTCGACCAGGATCATCCCCGTCCGGACGTTCCTGATCTGGTACACGCCGGCCTCGGGCCTCGTCTCGCGCGCCGCGCGCTTCAGCTCCGCTCTCCGATCCATCGGGTCTCTCCTCAGCGGGCGCGAGGCTTCGCGGTGGGCTCGTCCGGAGGCGGACGCTCGAGCCGGGCCGCCTCTTCCGACAGCGCCAGCAGGTGGGTGCGGACGTCCTTCGGCCAGGACCGGAGCAGCGTCCGGAGCCGCCTCGTCTCCCCGGCGTACAGCGCGCGCGAGGCCTCCTCGAAGCCGGCGAGATCGCCAGCCATCGCCCACATGAACCGGCCTGCGGCCTCGCGGGCTCGCCGCGCGCGCTCCCGGTCCGGCTCGCGCTTCCTCGCCTCGTCCACCAGCCGCCGGAGCGCCGCAGAGGCGCCGCTCGGCTGCTGCTCCAGCCACTCCCAGTGACGGGGCAAGAGGGAGATCTCGCGGCTCACCACGCCCAGCTTCGGCCGGCCGGGCCCCGTCCTGAGAGGCCCCTCCGCGCGCGCGACGACCTCGTCCGGCGTGCCCCGCAGGTCGAAGTCGGTCTGCCGGCCGGTCGCGTCCGCGAACACCAGCGCCGAGCCCCCGCCGGCGTCGTGGTGTGCCTTCACCGCGAGCAGCACCTCGCGCCTGAGGCCGGACGCGAGGAGCCGGTCGCCTGCGAACGCCGTGTAGCGGTCCTCGTCGAGCATGCCCGCGCTCCGTGCCGGGCGGCATTCCACCCGGGTAAATTCCGGGGAAGACGTACCCCGGGCGCAGGGCCCCGTCAATATCACCCGGGTGAAATGCACGGGCGACGCTCGACCGAACCACGTTCGCGCCTCTATCTGCCTCGGCGCGTCATCGGGATGAGCGCTCTGGAGCGACCGGGAGCAGGTCACGCGCCCGAGGGGCCGCGCCCCTGCGGGCGCGTTCCATGGCTCGCGGTGTCAGCCCGGGCAAGTGCCTCCTCGCTCACGCCAGCGGCACACGCTCCTCCCGCTGGTCGGCATCGCCGGGAGCGTGACCCCGCGATTCCCGCGCCCCGCGCGTCCGTCATGGAACGGGCGGTGCACGAGGCCATGCGTTATGCGCAACACGGGGAAGCGCAGGAAAGGGGGAACACGATGATCTCGCATCGGCTCCGCACAGCCTTCGGGCTGGCGACGTTCTTCGTCCTCGCGCTCGCGCCGTTCGGGCGCGCGCAGGACAAGGCGACCATCAAGATAGCCAGCCAGAGCCCGCTCTCGGGCGGCCAGGCCGCGCTGGGGGAGGGGATCAAGCTCGGGACCCAGCTCGCGGTCGAGAAGTTCAAGGGAGACCTGGAGAAGATGGGCTTCCGGGTCGTGCTCGTGCCGTACGACGACCAAGCCAAGCCCGACGTCGGCGTGTCCAACGCGAAGAACATCGTCGCCGACACCCAGATCCTCGGCGTCATCGGCCACCTCAACTCCGGCGTCGCGATCCCGTCGTCGGAGGTCTACAAGGACGCGAGCCTGGCGATGATCTCGCCGGCCAACACGAACCCGACCATCACCGACCGCGGCTACAAGAACGTCTACCGCGTGTGTGGCCGCGACGACGTGCAGGGCGTCGTGGGGTCCGAGTTCGCGAGCGGTGAGCTCAAGGTGAAGTCGGTCTACGTCATCCACGACAAGACGACGTACGGGCAGGGCGTCGCCGAGTTCTTCAAGGCCGATGCCGAGAAGAAGGGGATGAAGGTCGTCGGCTTCGAGGGCACTGAAGAGAAGTCGAACTTCGACCCCATCATCACGCCGATCAAGGCCAAGAACCCCGACCTCATCTACTTCGGCGGCATCTACGAGCAGGCGGCGCCCTTCTTCAAGCAGGCCCGCGAGCGAGGCGTGAAGGCGAAGTTCCTCGGGCCGGACGGGCTGGACTCGTCGGATCTCGCCAAGATCGCCGGAAAGGCGGTCGTGGGCATGTACTACACCTCGGTCGCCGGTCCGGTGACCGTCTACCCGGCGGCCAAGCAGTTCGCCGACGAGTACAAGAAGAAGTTCGGCAAGAACCCGGAGCCCTTCGCGGCCCAGGCCTACGACGCCACCGCCATCCTGCTCAAGGCCATCGAGGCGGCGGCGAAGGGAGGCGCGACGCCGAGCCGCGAGGCGGTGAGCGCCGCGATCCGAGACGTGAAGTACACCGGCGTCACCGGCACGGTGCAGTTCGACGCCAAGGGCGATCCCAAGAAGGCGCTCTACTTCGTCCTCGAGGTCGCGAGCGCCGATCCGCAGAAGTGGGGCGACAACAAGGAAGTGAAGCGGCTGAGCATCGCCGCGCCAGGCCCGAAGGCCTGAGAACTCGGCCGTTCACGAGAGCGGGCGTCGCCTCGTAGCGGCGCCCGCGTGCGGCGGGCGCCGCTCGCTCCATGGACCCTGAACTGCTCATCGGGATGCTGCCGCAGGTCCTCCTGGACGGCGTCATCCTCGGGTTCATGTACGCGCTGATCGCGCTGGGCTACACGATGGTCTACGGGGTGCTCGAGTTCATCAACTTCGCGCACTCCGAGATCTTCATCCTGGGCGCCTTCGTCGGCGTCGAGATCCTGCTCGGTCTCCAGGGCGCGGGAGTCCTCGCGGGCCTGCCGTGGCCGCTCGTGCTCATCCTCGTGCTCGGGGCCGGCATGGCCGCGAGCGCGGCGCTGGCGGTCACCGTCGAGCGCGTCGCCTACCGGCCGCTGCGGAACGCGCCGCGCCTCATCCCGCTCATCTCGGCGATCGGCGTCTCGTTCTTCCTGCAGGACCTCATCCGCCTGGTCGAGTCCTTCTGGCGGAACGCCTTCAACCTCGTCTATCCGACGATCGAGGCGCGCGATCACCGCATCGAGCTCACTCGCACGCTCGACGTCTCCGTGAAGTCGCTGGTCGTCATCGTCGCGGCGCTGGGGATGCTCGGGGTGCTCCACGTGATCGTGAACCGGACGAAGGTGGGCACCGCGATGCGCGCGGTGGCCGAGGATCAGGTCGCCGCGAGCCTCATGGGCGTCCACATCAACCGGATCATCTCGCTCACCTTCCTCATCGGTGGCGCGATGGGGGGCGCGGCCGGCGTGCTCTTCGGCATCCAGTACGGCCTCGTCAACCCATACTCGGGCTTCATCCCCGGCATCAAGGCGTTCACCGCGGCCGTGCTCGGGGGCATCGGCAACATCCCCGGGGCGATGGCAGGAGGCCTCGTGCTGGGGCTCCTCGAGGCGTTCGCGGCCTCCTACCTGTCCTTGCTGACCGGAGGGAACTTCGGCGCCGAGTACAAGGACATCTTCGCGTTCTCGGTGCTGATCCTGATCCTCATCTTCCGTCCCAGAGGGCTCCTGGGCGAGGTCGTGCGGGAGCGAGCGTGATCCTCCGCGCCAGCCTGGCGATCGGCGTGCTGGCCCTGTCCGGGATCGCGGTAGCGGTCTTTCCGCGCTCGGTCCTCGCGTTCCTGCTCTTCGAGGCCTCGCTGCTGGTGATCTACCTCGCCCGCATCCCGGCCCGGCTCCGGTGGGGGCTCCTCGGGGTAGCGCTGCTCGTGATGATGCCGGTCGTCGGCGCCCACAACGCCTACTACCTGGAGGTCGCGACGCAGGTCTGCATCTTCGTCGCGCTGGCGCTCGGCCTGAACATCGTGGTTGGCCTGGCCGGGCTCCTCGACCTGGGCTACGTCGCGTTCTACGCGGTCGGCGCGTACGCATGGGCGATCTTCGGATCGCCCCAGGCCAACGCGATCTTCGGGAGCGGATTCCCGCTCGATCCATGGTGGTTCTACGCGTTCCTGCTCGTCGGGCTCACGGTGGCCGGGATCACCGGCATCCTCCTCGGGCTGCCCGTTCTCCGCATCCGAGGGGATTACCTCGCCATCGTCACGCTCGGCTTCGGCGAGGTCATCCGCGTGCTCGCGAACAACCTCGACCGACCCGTCAACTTCACCAACGGGCCGAGGGGCATCACGCCCATCGGCCGCCCACCCGCGCTCCTGGGCCTCACCTACGGGGAGCTCTTCTACTTCCTCGTCCTGCTGATCGTCGTCGTCGTCGTCGTCGTCAACCGCCGGCTCGAGGACTCCCACATCGGGCGGGCCTGGGAAGCCATGCGCGAGGACGAGCTCGCGGCGCAGGCCATGGGCGTGCCGCTCGTGCGCATGAAGCTCCTCGCCTTCGCCACCGGGGCCTCCTTCGCCGGGATCATGGGCGTCGTGTTCTCGGCGAAGCAGGTGTTCATCAACCCCGAGTCCTTCACCTTCCTCGAGTCGATCGGCGTCCTGTCCATGGTGATCCTGGGCGGCATGGGATCGATCCGCGGGGCCGTGCTGGGCGCCGCGGTGGTGACGGTCCTGAACCTGCAGGTGCTGAAGGGCTTCTCCCTCTGGCTCAACGAGCTCAAGAACGAAGGCGTCACGGTGCTCGGCTTCCGCCTGGCCGACCTGCCGACCCAGTTCGAGCCGGCGAAGTACGAGCGGATGATCTTCGGGATCATCCTCGTCCTGATGATGATCTTCCGCCCGCAGGGCATCCTCCCGGCGCGCCGCCGCCAGCGGGAGCTCGCCGAGGCGCCCGGAGCCGAGAACGTCCGACCGTCCGAGGCGGTGGCCCCATGACTGCGCTCTTCGAGGCGCGCGCGGTCACGAAGCGCTTCGGCGGACTCACCGCGGTCCATCGGGTGGACTTCGCCCTCGACTCTGGGATCGCCTCCATCATCGGGCCCAACGGCGCCGGCAAGACCACGCTCTTCAACGTCTTCACCGGGCTCTACGCGCCCGACGAGGGCGCCGTCACGTTCCAGGGACGGCCGCTGGCGGGCCTGCGCCCGGATCAGATCACCGCGCTCGGGATGTGCCGGACGTTCCAGAACATCCGGCTCTTCGCCAACATGACGGCGCTCGAGAACGTGCTGGTCGGCATGCACGCGCGGATCCCGCTCAAGCTCCGGGACGTGCTCTCCCGCGGACCCCGCTTCACCCGCGTGGAGTCGGGGAACTGGCGGCGCGCCTGGGAGCTGCTCGCGCGGGTAGGCCTCCGCGCCAGCGCGAACGAGGTCGCGAAGAACCTCCCCTACGGGGACCAGCGGCGGCTCGAGATCGCGCGCGCCCTGGCCTCCGAGCCCACCCTCCTGCTCCTGGACGAGCCCACCGCCGGAATGACGCAGGGTGAATCGAGCGGGCTCATGGCGCTCCTCCGCAGGCTTGTCGGCGAGCTGCAGCTGAGCATCCTCCTCATCGAGCACAACATGCGCGTGGTGATGGGCGTCTCCGACCGCGTGACGGTGCTCGACCACGGCGAGAAGATCGCCGAGGGCCGACCGCAGGAGGTCCAGGCCGATCCGAAGGTGATCGAGGCCTACCTCGGCCGTGGGTCCTGGAGCGCCGCGGGGAGCGCACGTGCTGGCGATTGAGGACCTCCACGTGTTCTACGGCGGGATCCACGCGCTCAAGGGGGTCGCCCTCCAGGTGAAGCGCGGCGAGATCGTCGCCCTCCTCGGCAACAACGGCGCCGGCAAGACCACGACGCTCAAGTGCATCTCCGGGCTGGTGTCGCACCGCCGCGGACGCATCACGCTCGACGGGCGGGTGCTCTCCGGCGCGCCCCCTCACGAGATCGTGCTCCGCGGGATCGCGCACGTGCCGGAGGGACGTCGGATCTTCAACCGGCTCACCGTGCGCGAAAACCTCGGGATGGGCGCCTACCTTCGGAGCGATGCCGGCGTCTCGGCCGATCTCGACCGCGTCTTCGCCCTGTTCCCGATCCTCCGCGAGCGCCTCGGGCAGTCGGCCGGCACGCTCTCCGGGGGGGAGCAGCAGATGCTCGCGATCGGGCGGGCCCTCATGGCGAGCCCCCGCCTCCTGCTGCTCGACGAACCGAGCATGGGACTCTCCCCCGTCCTCGTGGAGCGCATCTTCGAGACCATCGCCGGCATCAACCGGCAGGGTACGACCATCCTCCTCGTGGAGCAGAACGCGGCGATGGCGCTGGCCGTCGCGCACCGCGGCTACGTCCTGGAGACCGGGACGATCGCGCTCTCCGGCACGGCTGCGGAACTGGCCGAGAACCCCCAGGTGAAGCGCGCCTACCTGGGCGATTAGGCGTTCGAGAAGGGTGCTGGGTTCCGATACTCCGTCGCGCGCCAGCCAGGGCATGGATCCGACCACGGCGCCCGCGGTGCCTCACGCGCTCCGCAGCGCCGGACGTCGCGGGCCGAGGTCGCCCGCGGCGAGCCCGAGCGCGAGGAGGTCGGCCGGTAGGGCGTCCCCCACGCAGAGCGCCCTGCACGCGCGGGCGAGCGCCGGGGCGATCTGGATCCCGTAGCCCCCCTGGGCGGCGAGCCAGACGAGGCCCTCGCAGGCCGGGTCGGGACCGATCACGGGCGTCCTGTCGGCGACGAAGGAGCGGAGGCCAGCCCAGCGGCGGTGGACGTGGCTCACGCGGAGCAGGGTGGCGCGCTCGAGGCGGTCCACGGTCACGGCGACGTCGTAGTCCTCCGGCGCGGCGTTGCACGGGTCGGAGGGCGTCTCGTCGCAGGGCGAGACGAGGAGGCGGCCGGACTCGGGCTTGAAGTACAGCTCCTCGTCCGCGCTCGCCGCGAACGGCCAGCGGGTGACGTCGCCGGGCGCGTCGACCAGGATCGCAGTGCGCCGGAGCGGCCTGAGCCTGATGGGCGGCGCGCCGGCCAGGCGCGCGAGGACATCGGCCCACGCGCCCGCGGCGTTCACGAGGAAGGGCGCGGAGAGCTCGCCCGCGGCGGTCGTCACGGTGAAGGCGCCACCGGCCCGCGTCACGCGGAGCGCCTCGGCCTCGGTGCGCACGACGCCGCCGCGCGCGCGAAGGCCGCGAACGAACCCCTGGTGAATGGCGTGGACGTCCAGATCCACCGCGTCAGGCTCGAGGAGCCCGCCCACCCACCGCCCGGGCGTGAGGCACGGCACGTGGCGCGTGAGGGCGTCGCCTGCCACCCACTCCACCGACGGAACGATGGTCCGGACCGCGTCGAAGTGCGCCCGCAGCGCTGCGAGGTGCGCCTCGTCCGCAAAGAACAGCGCGCCGCGGGGTGACGTGAGCGGCTCCTCCGCGAACCCCTCCGGCGGCGCCGCGTAGAACGCGCGCGACGCGGAGGTGAGCGCCCGAACCGCCGCGTTGCCGTAGGTCTCCATGAAGATCGCCGCCGAGCGACCGGTCGCGTGGAAGGAGAGCTGCTCCTCCCGCTCGAGGAGGCAGACACGCCCGTCGCGCGCGAGCTCGTATCCGATGGAGACCCCCGCGATCCCCCCGCCGACGACCAGGAACTCGAAGCGTTCCGCCATCGCACACCCTCCACCGCGCACTTCCGCCCGGCGTAGCGCCGCTGGCGCGGGACACGGCCGGCTCGGTTCGGCACGGGGTCGCTTCCGAGCTCGTGAACGGCAGCTCGCACCGCTCTCGTTCGCCCGAGACTAGCTCCGTCTTCACGATGGCGCCTGGGGCTCGGAGGGTCGAGGACGCGCCGACCGCTCCGCGGGCGTGCGAGAGGGTGGCTTCGCAGATGGAGAGGCGCGGCGCCGGAGGGCGCACGGGGGACAAATGCAGAAGGGGTCACGCTGACGCGTAACCCCTTCCAATTCCGCTTAAAGTTGGAGCCGACACCCAGACTTGAACTGGGGACCTACTGATTACGAATCAGTTGCTCTACCAACTGAGCTATGTCGGCGCACTCCCGTCGAAACGGGCGCGTTGTTTAGCACCGCCCGGAGCGCCCTGCAAGGGCGGAGTCGCGGACTCGGGGCGTCGCTCGCGCCCATGACGCTCCGCGCCTAGCTTCAGGGCATGAGGAAGAACCGTCCTGGCTCGGCGAAGAGCGCCATGGGGCAGCAGGAGGCGGCGTTCCGCCGCGCCGCGCCCGGCAAGCAGTTCATCGGCGGCGACAGCGCCCGCCAGAGCAAGGCTGCCCGCCAGGCGGAGCGGCGCAAGGTCGAGCGCATGGCCGAGGTGGACTCGGCGACGCGGACCGCCGAGGAGCTCGGCACGCCCATCTCGGCCATCCTGGCGGAGCTCGTCCAGGACACGACGCGCCTCGCGCGCACGCTCGTCCTCGCGCCGTTCCGAATCGCCCAGGCGTTCGTGCGGCGGCCCCGGACGGCCTGACCGACGACGCGGACGACCCGGTCAGAAGGACGCTCCCAGGATCACGTAGGGTGAGACCTCGTCGGGCCCGAGCCAGGCGTCCGCCGCGCGCCACCCGCCGAAGGGCGCGCCCATCGCGCGGGCGAGCCCGAGGCGCAGGTCGGTGCGGAGGAAGTAGCCCAGGACGAGCTCGAGGCGGAGCTCCGCGCCGACGCCGAGCCGGAGCGCCTCGGCCGAGAGCCGGTTGCCCGCGAGGATCGGCTCGCCGGGCCGGTCGAACGTCTCGCCCAGATCGGCGAACAGGGCGCCGTGCACCCGCCGCAGGAACAGCGGCCAGGTGCCGTGGCCGAGCCGGGGCGCGCCGAGCGGGAAGCGCAGCTCCCCGTTCGCGAGGACGTACCCCGTCCCCTCGAACGACCCCACCGCGTAGCCGCGCAGCGCATCCGGCGGCGTGCCCGTGAGCCCGAGCGCGGCGCCGAGGGCGATCGACAGCACGTCCGGCTGCGAGACGCCTCCCAGCTCGAACGGCGCGCTCCCTCCCAGCGTGCCGCGCGCGAGGCCGCCGGAGAGCCTGAGCGCGAGCACCGTCCGCGAGAGCCCCGGGACGCGCAGGTACTGCTCCACGGAGCCGCGAGCACGCGCGAGCTCGTAGTCGCTGCCCGTCGCCGGCCCGGCGTAGCGAAGCGAGAGCGAGGCGTTCCGGCCCTCCTCCGGCGAGATGGATCGAACGAAGCGCCGCGCGTCGGAGTAGGAGAGGCGGAGGGAGAGGTCCGAGAGGAAGCCGTCGCGGAACGGGTAGGGCAGGCGCGGATCCGGGCCGGGCTCTCCCGCGAGCGTGTCGTAGCGGGTGCCGCTCCAGCCGAGCCTCAGCGCGGTGACGCGGGCGAGCCGCGTGAAGGTGAAGGTCGCTCCCGCGTCGGCGAGCGTCCACACGGACAGGAGCCGGTCGCCCGGGTCGGGAGAGCTGCCCACGAAGCGCGACGAGGAGAGATCGAGCCGCGGCCAGGACCAGGCGCCCTGGTAGGCGAGGGCGTAGCCGGGCTCGCGCGTGGAGGTGCTCCAGAACGCCTGCGCCGCCCAGGCGTGGCGGAAGAGCACGTCGACGCCGCCCGTGATCGCGCCGACCACCGTCCCCGACGCGTCGCCGGAGAGGAAGGGGAGCCAGAAGGTCGGGCCGAGCGTGTCGAGCGCGCGGTACGGGCGGGAGGGGAGCGGGGCGGGATCGTCCGCCGCGGGCGCAGACGCCGTCGAGGTCGGGGTCGCCGTCGAGGTCGAGGTCGGGGTCGGGGTCGGGGTCTGCTCCCACGCCGCCGCCGGCGCGGGCGGGGCGGGGAAGGGCGGCATGAAGCTGCCGGGATCGAGCGGGATCGTGGCGACGTCGTAGCCCGCGCGCGAGTACAGGAGGAACGCGATCGTCTTCCCGTCGGGCGAGACGTCCGGCTGGAACGCTCCGGTCTCGACGTTCGTTACTTGCGAGATCTCGCCGGTCGCCGCCTCCCACGCGTACAGGTTGTAGAGCCCGCCGCGATCCGAGTCGAAGAGCACGAACCGTCCGTCCGGCGTCCAGGCCGGGGACGTGTCGAGCGCGCCGTCGTCGGTGAGGCGCGTGACGCCCCCGTCCTCCCACAGGGCGAGATCGCGACGGCCGCCCTCCTGGAGCGTGAACGCGATGCGCCGGCCGTCCGGGGAGACGCGGGGCTCGTACACCTCCGCGCCGCGGTGCGAGAAGAGCACCTCGCGAGGGCCGAGCCGGCCGGCGGCGTCGAGCGGGCGCCGCACGAGCGCGAGCACCCCCGGGCCGGAGCGCTGGACGTAGACCAGGAACGCGCCGCCGGGCGCCAGATCCGGATCGGTCGCGCGCTCCCCGCGGGTGAGCGCCCGGGTGCGTCCGGTGCGGAGGTCCACGCGGCGGAGGTCGTCGTAGACGCGGAACTCGCGGTGGACCTCGCCGATCGCGGCGATCGCCTCGCCCGGCGAGCGGAGCGCGAACGTGCCGTTCGCGTCCACGGTCGCGGCGCGGCCGAGGTCCTCGCCCTCCGGCGAGACGCGGAACAGCCCGGGGCGGCCGTCGAGCGGGCGCCGCCAGTACGCGACGAACGAGCCGTCCGGGCTCCAGCGCGGGTTCTCCGCGCGCCCGCCCCGCGCCGTGAGCCGGCGCGCCGCGGTGACGGGCCGCTCGCGCACCGCCGTCACCACCTCCTCGCCGCGCCCGCGCTCGGCCTCCGCGTACTCGGCCCAGAGCTCCGGGAAGGACCGGCCGCCGAAGTACGGCCTCGCCACCCAGGACGGCGCGTACGGCCAGAGCTGCGCGCCCTGCCGGCCGAGGTAGCCCGCGATCGCGGCGTCCCCGTAGCGCTCCTCGAGGAACCGCATGAAGCGCCCGCCGAGGAGGTACGGCGCGGTCCCGACCGGCCACTCGAGCAGCGGGTTCGAGGCTTCGTCGAGCGGCGGGAACCCCGGCGGCTCGAGGGCGAGCGCGCGCGCGTACATCTCGTGGATGGCGCTCGCGTTGCGCCCGCTCGCGGGATCGCCGTTCGACTCGTGCAGCACCGCGAGCCCCTCGGTCATCCACGCCGGGACGAGCCCGTTCGGCGCGAACAGCTTGCCGAAGATCCGGTTCGCGGCCCCCGGGATGCCGCCGACGTGGTCGAGGTGGAGGATGTGGACGTACTCGTGGAAGACCAGGCTCTCGAGCCAGTCGCGGTAGTCGTTCAGCTCCGAGAGCGACGGCGGCGGCACCGCGTAGAGGCGGATCGTGTCGTAGGGGAGCGGCGTCGCCGAGCCGTTCGCGTCGTCCACGTCGTCGGAGAGGACGATCTCGGTGCGGCGCGGCGCGTAGCCAAGCACGGGGGTGAGCGCGGCGTGCGCGCGCTCCGCGACGACCGCGACGTCCTGGGCGAGCGGCTCCTCGCCCTGGTGGAAGTGGACCCGGAAGTGCGCCGTGTCGATCGTGCGCCAGCGATAGGCCGGATCGTACGGCTGCGCGGCTGCGGGCCGGGGCGCGGCGGCGAGCGCCCCGAGCAGCGCGACGGCGAGGAGCGCGCGGCGCAAGGGTCGCCTCTAGCGGGCGCGCGGCTTCTGCGCGCGCGGGGTGCGGCGCCTGGGCGACGGCTCCGCCCCGGTCCGGCGGCGGGGCTTCTTCGGGGCGCCGGTCGCGGCGCCGCCGCCGCGCCCGGCACGGCGGACGGGGGCCCGCTCGCCGAGAAACGCGAGCGTCCGCTCGGCGACGAGCTCGGGCTCCTCGAGCGGCGCGACGTGCGTGCCGCCCGGCACGACCACGAGCTCGCTGCCCGGCACTGCGCGGTGGATCGCCTCGGACAGGCGCATGGGCGTGAACGAGTCGCGCTCGCCCGCCACGACCAGGGTCGGGGCAGCGACGTTCGGCAGGTGCGGGCTCGCGTCGTGCTCGGCGGCGGAGGAGAGCAGCCGGACGAACAGGGTGGGATCGACCTCGGCGAGCTCGTCGAGGTAGCGGACGAGGTCGGCGCGGCGCACGCGGGTGCCGTCCACCTCGAAGGTCATCGCGTAGCCGAGGGCGAGGTCGGTCGGGACGATCGTCCGGAAGGCGAGCCGCGCGACGTCCGGGTACCGCAGGACGAGCTGCTTCGCGTAGGGGAACGCGTAGCGGAGCACCGCCGAGTCGTGGAAGGTGTCGAGCAGGTTCCCCGGGGCGCCGCACAGGAGGACGAGCGCCGCGACCCGCTCCGGGTGGCGGCGCTGGAGCTCGAGGGCGACCTGCACGCCCATGGAGTGGCCGGCGAGCACGGCGCGCTCCTCGCCCGCCGCGTCGAGCACCGCGACGAGGTCCGACACGCAGTCGTCCATCGTCATGCGCTCGGGATCCTCGGGGGCGGCGCTGCGCCCGTGCGCCCGGTAGTTCCAGTGGAGCACGCGCCGCTCGCGGGCGAGCGCGGGCTCGAGCGCCCGCCAGACGTAGCCGGCGCAGCCGATCCCGTCCGTGAGGACCACCGGAGGTCCGCCCGCGCCCGTGCTCGTCCAGTGCAGACGGGTGCCGTCCTGGCCCGTCGCGAGATGCTCGGTCTTCTCCATGGACCTCCGCCGGACCGGCGCCGCGCGCGCGAGAGCCTCGCGCCCCGGGTGCCCGTCCGTGGCTCCATGGCGTAGACTGAGGGACGCGGAGGTTCAAGCGGAATGTCGCACGGCCACTCCCACGGCCACGGAGCGCACGAGCACCGGCACCCGGGGCCGAACGACGAGCCGCGCGCCGGACACGAGGGCGGGCACGCGCCCGGCCATCCGGCGCACGAGCACGATCACGGGCCGCACGCGCACGGCATGGGAGGTCACCACGCCGGCGCGAGCGTGCGCCGCCTCGGCGCGTCGATGGCGATCACCGGCGGCGTGATGGTCGCCGAGGCGATCGGCGGGTGGCTCTCGGGCTCCCTGGCGCTCCTCTCCGACGCCGCCCACATGCTCACGGATGCCGGCGCGCTCGGGCTCGCGCTCGTCGCGGCGTTCCTCGCCACCCGCCGCGCGGACGACAAGCGCACCTTCGGCTACCGCCGCGCGGAGGTGCTCGCGGCGCAGATCAACGTGGGCGCGCTGGTCCTCCTCTCCGCCTGGATCGTCTGGGAGGCGGTGCAGCGCCTGCAGGAGCCGCACGGCCCGATCGACCTCCGCCTCATGGCGATCATCGCCTCGATCGGCCTCGCCGCGAACCTCGCCATCCTGTGGTTCCTCCACGGGGAGCACACGCTCAACGCGCGCGCCGCGTTCCTGCACGTGCTCTCGGACACCGTCTCCTCCGTGGCCATCCTCCTCGGCGCGGGCGCGATGGCGCTCCACCCGGAGCTGCGCTGGCTCGACCCTGTGCTGTCCCTCGCGATCTCCGCGCTCATCGTGTGGGGCGCGCTCCGGCTCATCCTCGAGATCACCGACATCCTGATGGAGGGCGTGCCGCGGCACCTCGACGTCTCCGCCGTCACGCGCCAGATGGAGTCGGCGGCGGGTGTTTCCGCCGTCCACGACCTCCACATCTGGACGATCTCCTCGGGCCTCTACGCCCTCTCCGCGCACCTCGTCGTCCGCGCCGAGTCGATGGGCCGCAACGACGACATCCTGAACGAGGTGAAGCGCGGGCTCCGCCGCTCGTTCGGGATCGATCACACGACCCTCCAGATCGAGTCGGTCGAGTACGAGCACCTCCACGACGTGCACACGCACTGACGGCGACCCCTCCGAGGGTGGCCCGCGGGCCCGGTCGGACGCGTGCTATACCGTGCGGGTGATCTCGCGCCTGTCCGCGTTCCGGCCCGCGCGCACCGTCCAGCGCCTGCCCCCGCGCAGCGCAGCGTGCCCGCTCTCCTTCCGCGATCTGCTCGCGCCCGCGGCGGAGCTGGGCCTCGTCCTGCCGCTCGTCCGCGCGCCGTCGGCGGCGGTCGCCCGCGGCGCCCTCGTCGCGGCGAAGGCGCTCGGGAGCGCCCTCGGGCTCGCGCTGCCGCGCGGCGGGCGCCCCGAGCGCTGGTTCGCCGAGGTCACCGCCGCCGCGGACGAGGTCGCCGGCGGGCTGCCGCTCCTGCTCGCGGGCGAGGTGAGGGTCGCGGGGGAGGGTGCGCTCGACGTGGAGCGCGCCGTCTCCGAGACCTGGTCGCTCGTGGACGCCGGGATCACGCACGTGTCGATCGACGGCGAGGCGGTCTCCGCGCCCGAGCGCGGCCGCGTCCTCGCGGAGGTGGCCGCCCCCGCCGTCGAGCGCGGGCTCGGCGTCGACTGGGTCCTGCCGCT
>NZ_JALCZC010000078.1:0-19967 GCF_022690805.1 Anaeromyxobacter sp. SG66 | reverse complement strand
AGGCGGACGCGCTCGAGCGCACGCGGCGGGACGCGCAGACGTACGGCGCCCGGGACGAGGCGATGGGGACGGGCGAGAGCGCCACCCACGTCGCCGAGGCGCGCGAGGCGCTCGCGCGCGGCGACCTCTACTCGGCGCGCCTCGCCTTGTGGCGCGCCGCCCTCGCGGCGCGGTCGGCGAACGCCCTCGCGCGCGAGGGGCCGGCGGCGGCGGCTCAGGGCACGGGCGCCGCGGCTCAGGGCACCGGCGCCGGGTACTAGAGGCCAGCACCTGGCCGGTCGTCCCGCACCAACATCGTGCACCGAGCGCACTCCGCAAGGCCGACTAACCTGGAGGCCAAGCCATCCGTCTGCCTCCCAGCACATGCAGATGGATGTGGAACACGCTCTGGCCCGCGTCGCGGTTGTGGTTCATGACCACGCGGTAGCCCGGGCCGTCGATGCCGCGCGCCTTCGCGATGGCGGCGCCGGCGCGGAAGAGCTTGCCGACGAGCGCCTCGTCGTCCGGGCCGAGCTCCATCATGCTCGCGACGTGCTTGCGCGGGACGACGAGCACGTGCGTCGGCGCCTGCGGGTTCACGTCCTCGAACGCGACGGTGTCCGCGTCCTCGTGGACGATCCGCGCGGGGATCTTCTTCTCGACGATCTTGCAGAAGAGGCAGTCGGACATCCCTTGACCTCCGGTTCAGAACAGACGGCGCGAGTCGAGCAGGATGGTGACCGGGCCGTCGTTCACGAGCTCGACCTCCATCTCCGCGCGGAAGACCCCGGTCGCGACGGCGAGCCCCTTCTCGCGGAGCCGGGCGCAGACCCGCTCGTAGAGCGCGCTCGCGGTCTCGGGGTTCGCGGCGTCCACGAAGCTCGGGCGGTTGCCCTTGCGCGCGTCGCCGAGCAGGGTGAACTGCGAGACGACGAGCACCCCGCCCCCCACCTCGCCGGCGGCGAGGTTCATCTTGCCGCCCGCGTCCTCGAAGATCCGCAGGCCGGCGATCTTCTCGGCGAGGAGGTCGGCGTCGGCGGGGCCGTCCTCGCGCGCGACGCCGAGGAGCACGGCCAGGCCGCGCAAGATCCCACCGACCACCCGCCCCTCCACCCGGACCTCGGCCCGGGAGACCCGCTGCACGACGGCGCGCATGGCGTTCTCCATGTCACGGCGAGGCGCCCCGTTCAACGTTCCCGAGCGGGCGGCGGGACCCCGAACGGCCGGGCGGGATCCGCCGGCCGCCGGCGCCGACACCGGCGCGTCGCTCCTCGCGCGATCCGCGCGGGGCGCCGGGTTCCCCGCGGGTGACAGCCCTCGGGGCCCGTGCTAGTCCTCCCGACCCGACGCATGCTCCTCCTCCGCGACGCGCAGAAGTCGGATCTCGCGAGCCTCGCCCGGCTCGCGAAGGTGCTGAACACCGTCAACCTGCCGTACGACGAGCGCGCCCTCGCCCGCATCATCGACGGTTCGGTGCGGAGCTTCTCGGCGAAGATCCGCGATCCCCTGGAGCGCTCCTACGTCTTCGTGGCGGAGGAGCCGCGCTCCGGCCGGATCGTCGGCACGTCGATGGTGATCGCCCAGCACGGCACGCGCGAGTCGCCCTGCACGTTCTTCGACGTGTCCGAGCGCGAGCACTACTCGTCGACGATCGACCGGCACTTCAAGCACCAGGTCCTCTCGATCGGCTACCACTTCGACGGGCCGACCGAGATCGGCGGGCTGGTGGTGGATCCGGAGGAGCGCGGCGGCGAGGAGCGCGCGGGCAAGCAGCTCGCCTACGTGCGCTTCCTCTACATGGCGATGTTCCGCGACCGCTTCCGCGAGAAGGTGCTCGCCGAGCTCATGCCGCCGCTCACGAAGGACGGCCGCAGCGCGTTCTGGGAGGCGTTCGGCAAGCGCTTCACCGACCTCGACTACCAGACCGCCGACAAGAAGAGCCGCGAGAACAAGGAGTTCATCCAGCAGCTCTTCCCGCCCGTGGACGTGTACGCCACGCTGTTCCCCGAGCAGGTGCAGCGGAACCTCGGCAAGGTGGGCCCCGCCACCGAGCCCGTGCGGCGGATGCTCGACCGGCTCGGCTTCCAGTACGTGAGCCGCATCGACCCGTTCGACGGCGGGCCGCACTACGAGGCGCGGCTCGAGGACGTCACGCTCGTGCGCGCCTACCGGCGGGCGAAGCTCTCGGAGGAGCCCCTCGAGCGCGACGGCGAGGAGCGGCTCGTGGGCCTGCACCGGACCGAGGGGAAGAGCCGCTTCCGCGCCGTGCGCGCCCCGGCGCGGATCGACGGCGAGACGGTCCGCATCCCCGCGAAGGCACGCGAGATTCTGGGCGCGGAGCCGGGCGAGCGGCTCCACCTCGTGCCCTTCGAGTAGCGGCCGCGCCCGCTCGCACGGAGCGAGCAGCGACCGCGGGTACGGGAATACCCTTTCGAGAGTCAGAGGGCTGCGCTAGAAGCGTCGCCCCATGAACGTCTCCTCTCTCCTCCGAAGCCTCCTCGCGATCGCGCTCGTCGCGCTCGCGCCCGCGGCGCGCGCTGGCGGGTTCTCCACCACCAACGTCCAGCTGCTGCAGGGGTACAACTTCGACGACGCGCTCGGAAACTACGACCACGGGCGCCTCACGACGCTGACGCTCAACCACTTCTCCACGTGGGAGCACGGCGACAGCTTCTTCTTCACGGACCTGACCCGCGGCCGGGTGGGCGGCGAGGACGCGACCGGCGCCTACGTCGAGTGGCACCCGCGCCTGTTCCTGAACGACCTGCTCGGCCAGAAGGCCCCCATCGGCGGCGTCATCCGGAACTGGGGACTCGCGGGCGAGGTGAACCAGGGCGGCAACTTCTACGCCTACCTCGGCGGCGTCGGGTTCGACTTCGTCGCGCCGCCGGGCTGGGTGCTCGGGCTCAACCTCTTCTACCGGTACGACAAGTTCGCCGATCACCAGTGGCAGATCTCGCCGTACTGGACGGTGCCGTTCGCCGTCGGTCCGGTGCCGTTCCTCTTCACGGGCTTCGTCGACGTGAACGGCACGAAGGACGGCGCGCGCGACAACGCCGTCGAGATCTGGGCGCAGCCGGAGCTGCTCGTCGACGTGCTCTCCGTCGCGGGCGGCCCGAAGGGCAAGCTCCACGCCGGCGTCGAGTGGTTCATCCACCGCGGCTATGGCTTCGGCGAGACGGAGGCGACGGTGACCTCCGCCCCGCAGGTCATGGTGCAGTGGACGATCT
The DNA here is from genome assembly GCF_022690805.1 of Anaeromyxobacter sp. SG66. Lineage (NCBI taxonomy): Bacteria > Pseudomonadati > Myxococcota > Myxococcia > Myxococcales > Anaeromyxobacteraceae > Anaeromyxobacter > Anaeromyxobacter sp. SG66. Next base: position 16,758 of record NZ_JALCZC010000078.1, on the reverse strand, counting down.
TCTAGTCCGGCCATCCTGACCCGCCGCACCGAAGGGCCGCGCCCTCCCTCGAGGAGGCGCGGCCCTCGGTTTTTCTGGCTCAGATCCGCACGAACGTCGCGAGCCAGGCCTTGGCGCCGCCGGTCAGGAGGAGGCTGTCGAACACCGCGGGGCGAATCCGCACCATCGCGAAGAGCGAGCGGAACGTCGCGCGGAGGTCGTACTCGGCGACGCGCCGCGGGCCCGGCCCGGGCGGCTCCGCGTCGGAGAAGCAGAGGATGTGGAGCACGCCGCCGGGCGAGAGCACCTCCGTGAGCGACTCCGCGTACGGGCGACGCTCCTCGTCGGAGAAGACGTGGAACAGCCCGCAGTCGACGACCGTCTCGACGCGCAGGCGCAGGCGCCCGAGCTGCAGCGCGTCGGCGACGTGGAACGCCACCTCCAGCCCGCGCGCCGCCGCCTTCTCGCGGGCGCGGGCGATCGCGGCGGGCGAGCCGTCCACCCCGACGACCGGCCGGCCCAGGCTCGCGAGGTGGAGGGCGTTCTCGCCGGTGCCGCAGCCGACGTCGAGCACGGTGCCCCTCACCTCGCCCTCCCCGGCGAGCTTCACGATCTCGGGCTGCGGCCGGCCGATGTCCCAGGGCGGCGTCCCTGCCAGGTAGGCGGCCTCGAAGTCGCGGCGGGGTCCCTCGGCCATCTCGGCTCTCCTCGCTCGTGCCGCCGGAGGCGCGCGGCGAGCGGCCACGCGCGGACGGCACCCGTCCTTCTTGTCGGCCCCGGTGCGCGCGCGCAAGATCGCGCTCATGCCCTACGAGCCCGCGTTCATGAGGCAGCTCGACGCCTTCCACGGCGCGCTCGCGGAGGTGAGGACGCTCGCCGAGTGGAGCGCCTTCAAGGCGCGCTGGTTCGCGGACCAGCCCTGGCCGCGCCGCTCGGAGCAGGCGCTCCTCGCCGCGCGGGAGGCGGGGCCCACCGTGGCGCTCGCCGGCCGCACCTTCACCCGCATGCCGCTCCCCGACGACGTCTCCCCTGCCGCGCGCTACGAGTACTTCGCCGCGCTCGCCGCCGCGGGGCGCGTTCTCTTCCCCGCGCCGGAGGACCAGCCCGGCGCGGGCGGCTCGGGCGTGCGGTTCCAGTGCCCCGCCTGCGAGATGTGGACGGACGATCCCGGCGATCCCGGCTGCCCGGCGTGCGGGCGGGTGCTGCTCGAGATGAGGGTGGCGCCGCGATCCGCGCCTGCCATCGGCTGACCGCCCGCTCGGCCGCTCCCCGCCGGGTGGCGAGCACGGGCGGGTGATGCTAGGTTCCGCGCCCGAATGTCCCGCGCGCTCGATGTCGGCGCCGGGGCGACGCGGGGCGGGGCCGGGTACCGGTTCCCCGCGCTCGTCTGGTCGCTCCTGCACGTCCCGCTCTTCCTCGCCCTGTACGCGACCTCGATCGCGGCGGCGGTCCGCAACGCCCCCGCGGCGTACCGGGCGCCGCTCTGGCCCACCTTCCTCCCGCAGGCGGCGCTCCTCGCGCTCGCCGCGTTCGCGCTCGCGCTCCCCTTCTCGCTCCGACCCCGCGCGTACCGCTTCGCCGCGCCGGCCGTGCTCGGGCTCGCGACGAGCCTCGTCGCCCTCGACAGCCGGATCTTCGGGGCGGTCGGCTTCCACGTGAACGGCTTCTTCCTGCGCGTGCTGTTCCAGCCGTACGCGCTCAAGGAGACGGGCGTGTCCCCGGCGGACGTCGCGACGTTCCTCGCGGCCGGCGCCCTCTTCGTCGCGCTCGACGTCGCGGCGGGCGCGTGGTTCATCCGGCGCTTCGCGAGCGGGCGGCGTGCGTGGACCCTCGCGCTCACGCTCGTCCTGGCGGCCGCGGCGGAGCGCGTGTACGGGGCGGGGCTCGTCTACCTCGGCGGTCCGGCGATGTTCGCCGCCTCCGGCGTCCTGCCGCTGCAGGTGCCGGTGCGCATGAACGGCATCTACTCGCGCCTCTTCGGGAAGCGCGCGGTGGACCAGTTCGCCGGCCAGGAGTCGCTGCGCCTGCCGGCCGGGGTCGCGCCGGAGGAGATCCACTTCACCCGCAAGCCCGACGTGCTCTTCCTCGTCGCGGAGAGCCTGCCCGCGGCGCACCTCGCGCCGGACGTCATGCCGAACCTGTGGCGCCGCGCCGAGGCGGGCGCGCGCTTCACGCGCCACTACGCGGGCGCGGTCGCGACGCACTACACGATCTTCAGCCTCCTCTACGGGCTCCAGGCGCAGAAGCTCGAGGCCACGCTCGGCGCGGGCCGCCGGCCGGTGCTCTTCCCGGCGCTGCGCGCGAACGGCTATGCGGTGAAGGCGCTCTCCGCCTCCTGCCTCGACTGGATGGACCTGCGCGAGACGGTGTTCGCCGGCGTGTCCGCCGAGGACCTCAAGAACCGCTGCGACGGCGAGGGCTGGGGCGACCGCGATCCGCAGCTCCTCCTCGACGCGCGCAAGATGGCCGAGGCGGTCCCGCGCGAGCAGCCGCTCTTCATGTTCGTCTTCCTGTACGGGACGCACTTCAACTACTTCTACCCGCGCGGCCAGGAGCCCTTCCGGCCGGTGTGGGACGGCTCGGGGGGCATCAAGGCCACCACCGCGCCGGCGGAGCAGATCCGCAACCGCGCCAAGAACGCGGCCTACGCGCTCGACGGGACGCTCGAGGAGTTCCTCTCCTGGTTCGAGCGGACCCGCGGGAAGAAGCCGCTCGTGCTCTTCACCGGCGATCACGGGGAGGAGTTCCGGGAGAAGGGCCACCTCGGCCACGGCTCGGCGGTGACGAACGAGCAGATCCACGTGCCGTTCGTGGTGCTCGGCGACGGGATCCCGGCGGGCGTGCACGACGCGCCGACGAGCCACGTGGACTTCGTCCCGACGATCTTCTCGCTGCTCGGCGACACGCACCCGCCGTCGCTCCACTCCGACGGGCTCTCCGCGTTCGACTCGCCCGACGATCGCTTCGTGCTCTCGACGGTCGGCTGGGAGCCGCGCTACGCCGTGGTGGGCAAGGATCTCAAGGTGACGGTGTTCGCCGGTCTGGCGGGCGCGAGCGTCACCGACCCCGAGGACCGGCCGCTGCCCGACGGCAGCGCCCGCCTGGCCGCGAACGCCGGCAGGATCATGCGCGCGATGCGCGGCGAGGAGGTCGCCCCCGCCCACGCGGCGCGCCCGCTGCCCGCGTCGGCGACCGCCGGCGAGGCCGGGAGATAGCTCCGCGCGGGTCCGGCGACGTCACTCGTGTAGCTCGACCACGTCGCGGTCGGCCAGCACGTGGTGCCGATCGACCTGCTGCCCCTCGAAGCGCGCGTGGCCCCAGATGCGCGCGAACTTGAGGTGGGCGGCGACCTCGTGGTGCACGACGAGGGCGAGGTCGTGCACGGTCGCGCCGGCGGGCAGCACGAACGGCTTCCCCAGGTCAGGCTTCTTCCCCGGCTCCTTCGTGTAGACGCGCATCCGGCCGAGCGCGCGGAAGAGCTCGGGTCGCAGCGCGTCGAGACCGTCGCCGCGCGTCGCGGACACCGCGAAGAACGGCGGGTCCGCGCCCACCGCCTCGCGCGCGAGCGCCGCGAACGTGCCGTCCTCGTCGAGGTCGCGGCGCGTCGCGACGACGAGGACCGGGCGGTGGACGAGGAGCGGCGAGGCGCCCGGCGGCGGGGCGCGGCCGCGCGGCCAGACGTGCCCGCGCGAGAGGACCTCCAGCACCGCCGCGAACGCCGCCTCCACGTCGTCGGCTGTGGGGTCCAGCACGACGACGACGCCGTCCGCACCCTGCGCGAGGTTCGGCAGGTACGGCTCGGTGTGACCCGGCGCGACGGGCGGCGTGTCGACGAGCTGCACCTGCACGTCCTCGAACGCCATCATCCCCGGCAGCGGCGCGCGCGTGGTGAACGGGTACTCGCCGATCTCGGGGTGCGCGTGGGTGAGCGCGGCGAGCAGCGACGACTTGCCGGCGTTGGGGGGCCCGAGGAGCACCCACTGGCCGGCCCCCTCGCGACGCACGTGCGCGGGGTCCGTGCGGTGGACGCCGCTCTGGCGCACGTGCTCGCCCTCCTCCTCGAGCTTCGCGAGGCGCTTCTTGAGGTCGGCGTGCAGCTTCTCCGTCCCCTTGTGCTTCGGGAGGAGCGCGATCATCTCGCGGAGCGCCTCGCGCTTGTCGTCGTGGCTCGCCGCCTCGCGGAAGCGGAGCTCCGCGTCCTTGTACTGGGCGGTGAGGTTCGCGGGCACGAGCGGGATCGTGGGCGCGGCCCCTCGAGGCGGGTGCGTGGCCATCGCGGGGTGGACCCACGAGGGATGCCCGGAGCGTGGAGGCGTGCCCCTGGCCCTCTCGCCGCGCCCGTTCTGGTCAAGCCCGCCGGGCGCGCGCTGGGCGACACTCGCCGTCAGCATGCCTCGTTTCCTCGGGGTGGACGCAGGCGCCGAGACGGTGAAGGTGGTCGAGCTCGTCGCTCGCCCGGGCGAGCTCGTGTGGCTCCGGCGCGCGCGGCTCGAGCACCACAAGGCGCCCGGCCCGGCGGTGCGCGAGCTCCTCCGGCAGTGGGGATGGGACGACGTCGGCGGCGCCTTCGCGTCCGGGCGCCTCGGGCGGCAGCTGGCCCTTTCGCGCGTCCCGGCCAAGCAGGCGCGTATCGCCGGCGTGCGGTTCCTCCACGGGCCGGGCCCCGCGGTGATCGTGGACATCGGCGCGCACGGCTTCTCGGTGGTCGAGCTGGGCGGCGGCGAGGACGCGGACTACCGGGAGAACCCGCGCTGCTCGCAGGGCACGGGGAGCTTCCTGCGCCAGCTCGTGGAGCGCTTCGGGCTCGACCCCGAGGAGGCGGACCTCCTCGCCGCGCCGGTCGAGGATCCGGCGCCGCTCTCCGGCCGCTGCCCCGTCATCCTGAAGACCGACATGACCCACCTCGCGAACCAGGGCGAGGACCGGGCACGGATCCTGGCCGGCCTGTTCGACGCGATCTGCGACAACGTCCAGGTGCTGCTCCGGCGGCCCTCGGAGGCCGCGACCGTGGTCCTCGCCGGAGGGGTCGGACGCTCGCGCAGGATCCGCGAGCGGTTCGGGCGGATCGTGGCGGAGCGCGGGATGACCCTCGAGGAGGAGCGCGGCGACGACGCGCTCTACCTGGACGCGCTCGGGTGCGCGGTGCTGGCCGCCCGGGGGTCCGCGCCGCTCCCGCGGCCCGACGACCTCGTGGCCCCCGCGGCGCACGCGCCCGTGGAGCTGCTCCCGCCGCTCTCCGACACCCTGGGGCGCGTGCGCCGCCTGCCCGCGCGTCCGGCCCCCAGGATCGGCGCCGGCGACGCGCTCATCCTCGGCCTCGACATCGGCTCGACCGGCTCGAAGGCCGTCGCGCTCCACGCCGCCTCGGGTGCGCCCGTCTGGGAGAACTACACGCGCACCGCCGGCGACCCGGTGGCGGCGGCGCAGGAGCTCGTGCGCCGCGCGGCCGGCGGAGCCTTCCGGGAGGCCGTCGTGGGCCTCGGGGTCACCGGCAGCGGTCGCGAGATCGTCGGGTCGCTGCTCGCGACCTGCTACGGCGCCGAGCGGGTGCACGTGCTGAACGAGATCGCCGCTCACGCCGAGGGAGCGCGCGCCTGCGACCCGCGGGTGGACACCATCTTCGAGATCGGCGGGCAGGACGCGAAGTACATCCGGCTCCTCGGCGGCCGCGTGGTCGACGCCGCCATGAACGAGGCGTGCAGCGCCGGGACAGGGTCCTTCATCGAGGAGCAGGGGCTCCGCCTCGGGGACCGCGATGTCGAGGCGCTCGCGCGCGTGGCGCTCGGCGCCGACGCCTGCGCCGACCTGGGCCAGCACTGCGCCGTGTTCATGGCCGAGATCCTCGACGAGGCGGCGGCCGCGGGCGTCACGCGACCGCGCCTCGTCGCCGGCCTCTACGACTCGGTCGTGCAGAACTACCTGAACCGCGTGAAGGGCAGCCGCTCGGTGGGGGACGTCGTGTTCTGCCAGGGGATGCCCTTCAGCGCCGACGCGCTCGCGGCGGCGGTGGCGCGGCAGACCGGCGCGGAGGTGATCGTGCCGCCGAACCCGGGCACGGTGGGCGCGTGGGGGATCGCGCTGCTCGCGCGCGGGGCGCTGCCCGGCGGCGCTCCGCTCGAGCTCGGCCGGTTCCTCGACGCCCAGGTGGACCGGAAGGACACGTTCGTCTGCCGCTCCACGGCGGGCTGCGGCGGGTCGGGCAACTCCTGCCGCATCGAGCGGCTCCGGACGCGCGTCCAGGGGGTGCGGCGCGCGTTCTCGTGGGGGGGAGGCTGCTCCGTCCACGAGCGCGGGACCCGCACGCGGAAGCTCCCCGCCGGCGCGCCCGATCCGTTCAGGGAGCGCGCGGAGCTGGTCGAGGCCGTGCTGCGTCCGCTGTCGGCGCGCACCGGCGCCCCGCGCGTCGCCCTCGCCGAGGCGTTCCAGCTGAAGGGGCTGTTCCCGTTCTTCGCCCACTTCTTCCGGGCCCTCGGCCTCGACGTGGTCGTGGCGCGCGGAGGAGGACGGGAGCCGCTCCGCCGCGGGACGGAGCGCGCGCACGTCCCGTTCTGCGCGCCCATGCAGCAGTACCACGGCCTCGTCGCCGCGATGGCGGAGGCGCCCGCGGAGCGGGTCTTCCTCCCGATGCTGCGCGACCTGCCGGCCGTGAAGGACGAGACCTCTCACTGGCTCTGCCCGGTGGTGGCGGGGAGCGCCGACGTGCTGCGCCTCGATCTCGGGCGAGCGCTCGACGCCGGGCGGATCCTCTCGCCGGCCATCCGCCTCGGGCCGGGCTTCCTCGACGCCCCGGCGTTCCTCGACACCTGCCGCGCGCTCGCCGCGGACCTCGGGGTCCAGCGCGAGGACGCCTGGCGATCCGCCCACGCCGTCGCGCGCGAGGAGCAGGCGCGCTTCGACGCCGCCCTCTTCCGCATCGGGCGCGGCGCGCTCTACCGCTGCCGCGCCGAGGGGCTCTTGCCCGTGGTCGTCCTCGGGCGCACCTACACGATCCACGACGCGGTCCTGAGCGCGAACATCCCCGCGCTGCTGCGCGAGCAGGGCGCCGTCGCCATCCCCGTCGACTGCTACCCGTCGGCCCCGGAGACGCCGCTCGTCCCGGGCGCGTTCTGGGGCTACACGCAGCGCGTGCTGCGCGCGGCGTACGAGGTGCGGCGCGAGCCCGGGGTGTACAGCCTGTTCGCGAGCAACTACGGCTGCGGGCCCGACAGCTTCACGCTGCACGCCTACGCGCGCCTCATGGAGGGCAAGCCCTTCGCCGTCATCGAGACGGACGGCCACGCCGGCGACGCCGGGACGAAGACGCGCGTGGAGGCGTTCCTGCACTGCGTCCGCGAGGACCTGCGCTCCGGCGCGAGCGCCGCCGCGTCCGCGGCCCCGCTGCTCGCCCTCGCCTCCCAGTCGCTCCCCGAGATCGCCCGCAGCGGCGCGCGCGTGCTCGTGCCGCCCATGGGGCCGGAGGCCGGCGCGCTCGCCTCGGCGCTGCGCGGCTACGGCGTCCCCGCCGAGGTGCTTCCCCGCGCCGGCCCGGAGGCGGTCCGGCGGGCGCGGCGCCACACGAGCGGCAAGGAGTGCCTGCCGATGATCGTGACGCTCGGGTCGCTCCTGCAGCGGCTCGAGCGGGCGCACCCGCACGAGCGGCTGGCGTTCTTCATGCCGGGCTCCAGCGGCCCGTGCCGGTTCGGCTACTACCGGCAGCTCCACCAGATGATCCTGGAGCGGCTCGGGCACGGCGCGCGGGTGGGGATCTGGTCGCCGCCGGACTCGGACTACTTCGAGGGCGTGCCGCCCGGCTTCGGGGCCGTCGTGTTCGCGGGGATCGCCGGGTTCGGCCTGCTGGAGGACGCGCTCCGCGACGTCCGCCCCGTCGAGCGCGAGCCCGGGGCCGCGGCCCGCGTGCACGCGGCGCACGCGACCGAGCTCGCGGCGCTGCTCGAGCGCGCCGCCGCGGGGAGCCTCTCGGCGAGCCGCGTGCTCATGGAGGCCGCGACCGGGCGGAGCTACGGCGTGCCCGCCCTGCTCGGTCGCGCCGGGCACGCCCTCCGGAGCCTCAAGGACCCCCGGCCGCACCCCACGGTCCTCCTCGTCGGGGAGGTCTACGTGCGCTCCGACGCGGGCGCCAACGGCGACGTGGCGGACGCGCTGGAGGAGCGCGGGATCCGGGTGCGCCTCGAGCCCGTCGCCCAGTTCCTCGAGTACTCGGACCACGTCCAGGTGCGGCGCGGCCTGCGCGACACGCCCGGAGACCAGCTCAAGACGTGGGTCCGCGGCCGGCTCCTCGGCGCGTGCCGGAGCACGATGGCGAGCGCGATGGGGTGGCCGCGCCCGGCGCGCCTCGCGGAGGCGCTCGCGGCCGCGGCGCCCTACGTGCGCGAGGATCTCGAGCACGAGGCCGTCCTCGCGGTGGGCCTCCCGGTGCTCCAGTGGCGGCGCGGCGAGATCGACGGCGCCGTGTGCGTGGGCCCGCTCGAGTGCATGCCCGACAAGCTCGCGGAGGCCCAGCTCTCGCACGCGCGCGAGCGCGAGGGGCTCCTGTCCCTGAGCCTGTCGCTGAACGGCGATCCGGTGGACCCCGACGTCCTCGACGGCTTCGCCTACGAGGTGAAGGAGCGCTTTTCGCGCGCGAGGCACACGCCGCTGTAGCCGCCGACGCCGGCGCGCGTGACGCTCCGTAGCGGCTCGTCGCTTCGGGGTTTCTCGGTGGCAGTGTCGCCGTCAGCCGACCAGCACGGTCCCGGCGCTCCCCGGGTCGAGCACCGCGCGGGCGAGATCGCCCTCGCCGAGCTTCCCGACGATGACCACCGACTTCGCGCCGGAGGCGAGGACCCCGAAGGACTCCTCGAGCTTGGGGATCATCCCGCCCGAGATCGTCCCGTCCGCGACCATCCGCTCGAACTCGGCGTGGGTGATGCGGGGGATGCGGGAGGAGGGATCGGCGAGGTCGCGGAGCACGCCCGGGGTGGAGGTGACGAGCACGAGCGCGTCGGCCTCGAGCGCGCCCGCGAGCTGGCTCGCCACGGTGTCGCCGTTGATGTTGAGCAGCTGGCCCTGCGCGTCGCAGCCGAGGCAGGCGATGACCGGGACGTAGCGCCGCTCGAAGAGATCGCCGAGGAGCGGCAGGTTGAAGCCGAGGACGTCGCCGACGAGGCCCAGGTCCACCGGCTCCGGCCCGGCCCCCTTCATCACGCGGGGCGGGCGGCGGCGCGCCTGGACCATGTGCCCGCTCGCGCCGTGCAGGCCCACGCCCATGACGCCGTTCGCGAGCAGCCGGGCGCAGAGATCGACGTTGAGCTGCCCGGCGACGACGTACTTCATCACCTCGAGCGTCTGCGCGTCGGTGAAGCGGCGGCCGGCCACCATGCGCGTCTCGAGGCCGAGCGTCTTCTGGAGCGCGGTGGCCTGCGGGCCGCCGCCGTGGACGATCGCCACGCGGTTGAAGCCGTCGACGAGCGTGCGCAGGTCGCGGGCGATGACGGAGAGCTCGGGCGCGTGGACGATCTCGCCCCCGAGCTTCAGCACGATGGTCTTCATGGCGGCCACGGGCCCGGGTCGGCGAGCGAGGCCTTCTCGTCGAGCCCGAGGATGAGGTTCATGTTCTGGATGGCCTGCCCCGCCCCGCCCTTCACGAGGTTGTCGGTCGCGCCGAAGCAGGTGACGGTGCGCCGCCCCGCGCGCGCCGGGCCGGCCGAGATGCCCACCTCGGCGTAGTTCGAGCCGGAGACCGCGGCCACCTCCGGGAGGCGCTTTCGCGGGACCCGCACGAACGGCTCGCCGGCGTAGGTCTCGCGGAGGAGCCGGTCGAGCCGCTCCTGCGTCCACTCCTCCGGCAGCTCGAGGAAGGCGGTCGCGAAGATCCCGCGCGAGAGCGGCGCCGACACCGGCACGAAGCGGAGCGCGAGGTCCCTCGCGCCCGCCTGCGCGAGCGTCTCGGTGATCTCCGGGACGTGCTGGTGCTCGAGCGGCTTGTAGGTGCGGAGGTTGTTCGCGCGGACCGGGTGGTGCGTGCCCGCCGACGGCGCGACCCCCGAGCCGGACGAGCCGGTGATGCCCTGCACGTGGACGACGCCCTCGAGGAGCCCGGCCCGCGCGAGCGGCAGGAGCGCGAGCTCGATGGTGGTCGCGAAGCAGCCGGGCGAGGCCACGAAGCGGGCGGCGCGGAGCTGCTCGCGGTTCAGCTCGGGCAGCCCGTAGACGAAGTCGCGGAGCCGCTCCGGGCAGGGGTGCGTGTGCTTGTACCAGCGCTCGTACGCGGCGACGTCCTTCAGGCGGAAGTCGCCGCTCATGTCCACGATCTTGAGGCCGGGGAGCGCGGCGAGCTCGGGGACCTTGGACGCCGCGACCGTGTGCGGGAGGCCGAGGAGGACGACGTCCACTCCCTTCGCCGCCTCGGCGGGCGGCAGGCCCTCGAAGACGAGGTCGGTCACGCCCTCGAGCGCGGGGTCCGCCGCGGCGAGCGGCTCCCCCACGAAGTCGATCGAGGCGACGCGGACGAGCTCCACGTCGGGGTGGATGAGGAGGCGGCGGATCATCTCCGCGCCGCCGTAGCCCGAGCCGCCGATCACCGCGGCCCGGTAGCGCTTGCCCGGTGCCATGCGCCGCCCTTATACCGGGGTCTCCCGCGCCCGGCCAGCGGCCGGCGCGGCCCGCCGAGGGCGAGGTCGCCCCCGCGCTCGCGCACCGGAGGTCTCGCCCTCATGGCCGGCCGCATCGACGACGCCCTCCACTGGCTCTCGGGCCAGCGCGGCGCGCTCGAGTCGCTCCTCGAGCGGCTCGTGGCAGTCAACTCCTTCACCGCGAACAAGGCCGGCGTGCAGGCGGTCGCGAACCTCGTCGCGGGACAGCTCCGCACGCTCGGCTTCGCCGTCGAGCTCCGCCCCTCGACGCGCTTCGGCCCGCACCTCGTCTTCAGCGGGCCTGCGGACGGCGCGCCGGTGTTCCTCGTCGGCCACACCGACACGGTGTTCCCGCCGGGCACCTTCGAGGGCTTCCGGCGCGAGGGGAGCCGCGCGGTGGGGCCGGGCGTCTTCGACATGAAGGGCGGCATCGCGGTGATGCTGTACGGGCTCGTCGCCGCCAAGCGCGCGGGCCTCCTCGAGCGCGTGCCGGTGAAGGGCATCCTCGTCGCCGACGAGGAGGTGGGCTCCCCGGAGTCGCAGCCGCTCATCCGCGCGCACGCGCAGGGCGCCGCCTGCGCGCTCGGCTTCGAGTCGGGCCGGCCGGGCGATCTGCTCGTCACGCGGCGCAAGGGGGTGGGCTCGATCCACGCCGAGGCGCGCGGCGTCGCCGCCCACGCGGGGAACGAGCACGACAAGGGTCGGAACGCGATCTGGTCGATCGCGCGCTTCGTCGATCGCGTCCAGGCGCTCACCGACTACGAGCGCGGCCTCACGGTGAGCGTCGGGCTCGTGTCCGGCGGCACGACCAAGAACACCGTGCCGGCCGAGGCCCGCTGCGACGTGGACCTGCGCTTCGAGACGGTGGAGGACGGGCAGCGGCTCGGCGAGGCGATCCAGGCGATCGCGGCGGAGGCGGCCGTCCCCGGCACGACCCTCGAGCTCTCGCACGGCGGCTGGCGAGATCCGCTCGAGCGCACGCAGGCCTCGTCGGCGCTCGCCAAGGAGTACGGCGACTGCCAGCGCGAGAGCGGGCTCGGCCAGGGCGAGGCGCCCCTCGTCGGCGGCGGCTCCGACGCCTGCACCACCGGCGCGGCGGGGATCCCCTCGATCGACGGGCTCGGGCCGCGGGGGAAGGGCTTCCACACCACCGGCGAGGAGGTGGACCTCTCGACCCTCGTGCCGAAGGCGACCGCGTTCCTGCGCTTCCTCGCGCGACGGGCGGGCTCCATCGCGTGACGGACGGCGGTCCGGGGCGGGCCCGCTGGACGGCCTTCAACGCGCGGGCTGCGGCGCGGCGCTCCGGCTCTTGGCGCGCCGGCGCGGCGCGGTCCCGAACGCTTCCTCCGCTGCCTTGAGCCGCCAGCGCTCGAGCTCGTCGCGATGACGCCGCGCGCGCGCCTCGAGGGCCCCGAGGTCGAAACCTTCGAGGCGGGGCTCGTGCCGCTGCGCGCGGGCCAGCGCGCTCCAGAGGCCGCGCCGCGACTCGCTGCCGGCGGCGAGCGCCTCGAGCTCCCAGACGCGCGACAGCGGCGAGTAGGAGAGGAGGCGCCCGTTCAGCTTCAGCCGCCCGGCCAGCTCGCCGAGCATGACCGCCGTCTCCTTGAGCCCGCTCGGCGTGCCGCCGAGCGCCTTCAAGACGTCGCGGACGAGCTCCCGATCCTCCTGGAGCTCGGGAAGGAGGCGCTCGAGCGGCTCCGCGTAGGGCGAGCCGCGGTTCGAGGCGAGCGCCCGGCGAGCGAGCCGTACGCCGCCGAGCGACAGGGCGAGGTGGTCTTCCACGTACCGCGCGATGAGGTCCACGCCGGGAAGATGCGGCCGGAGGCGCGCCGGCGCCCGGAGGTCTCACCGCGCCAGCACCGCCGCCCGCCCCCAGCACGCCAGCACGCGCCGCCCGGCGGCGAGCGCTCCTGCGCGATCGCCGGGGGCGAAGCGCGCGAGCGTGAAGCGCGGACCGCGCGCGGGGAGCTCACCGAACGAAGGGTCGACCGGGACGTAGCGATCCCCCTCGCGGAGCTCGGCCCACGCGTGCCAGACGAAGCCTCTCCCGTCCCAGGCCACCCCGAGCGCGGTGCGACCCACGTGTCCGCGGCCCCTTGCGCGCGCCAGGTAGGCGGCGGTCTTCTCCCGGCAGCTCGCGCCCGGCGCGGCAGGCGCGGGGAGCGGGGTCGCCGGCGCGGGCGCGGGCGGGTCGAGCGACACGCCGCAGAAGCTCGACGCGAGGGCGGGATCGACCGGGCCGGGGACACGAACCGACAGGCGCGGCGGCCGCCCGGGCACTGCGGCTCGCCCGTCGCGGACGAAGCGCGTCCCCTGCTCGGGGAGCTCGATCGCGGCCGGGAAGCCTCCCGGACCGGGCGTGACGCGCTCGCGCACGCCCAGCACGGTCGCGTCGAGCGCGCCCGACGCCCAGGCGCCGCACGCCCGACCGGCGGCGAGCGTCTCCTCCTCGAACGCCTCGAGGCAGGCGGTCCCCTCGCCCTCCCTCGCGGCGGAGGCGAGCAGGAGCTCGGCGAGCGCCGCCGGGACGCGCCCGGCCGGCGCGGCCTCGTGCGTGACCACTCCGTCGCGCGTCCTGAGGATTTCGCCGGTGGCGACGCCCTCGCGATCGACCTCGGTCTCGAAGCGGCGGGCGGTCACCGCGCCGCCGGCCTCCTCCGGGAGCCGCAGGCGCGTCTGCAGCACCGCCCGGCAGCGCGGCCCCTCGCAGCGTACGGCGAGCTCGGCCGCGCCGACCGGGACGCCGCCCACCTCGACGCGGTAGCGCGCGCTCCCGTCGGGCAGCGCGAGCCCCACGACGAGCACGAGCGCGGCGGCGAGGCTCACCGTCCCTCACCGGCGCGGGCGGCCCGCCGCGCGGCGCGCCGGCGCCACAGCACGGCCGCGAGCGCGAGCGCGGCGACGATCGCCACGACGATCCAGGCGGCGCGCGTGTAGCGCTCGAAGAGGAGCAGGAGCTCCTCCACGTTGTGCGCGACCAGCGCCCCGGCCCCGAGCAGCACGGCGTTCCAGAGCGCCGCGGAGAGGCCGCCGTAGAGGAGCACGCTGCGGAGCGGGATCCCCGACGCGCCCGCGGCGAGGAAGAAGAAGGCGCGCAGCCCCGGGAAGAAGCGGTTCGCGACGAGGAGGAGCGCCCCCCAGCGCCGGTAGCTCGCCTCGAAGCGCAGCAGCCGCTCCTCCGAGAGCGGCCGCCGCTCTGCGAGGCGCCGATCGAGGCGGCGCCCCAGGGCGGCGCCGATCCGGTAGTCGACCCAGGCCCCCAGCACCGCGCCGGCGGTGACCGACACGAAGGTGACGGGCCAGGAGAGCTCTCCCTGCACCGCGTACCAGGCGCCGAGCACGACGACGAGATCGCCCGGGAACGGCGGGAACACGTACTCGACGAAGCTCGCCGCGAAGAGGATGAGGGGCGCCACCGGCCCGGTGCGCGAGACGGCGTCGGCGAGCGTCTGGGCGAGCCCGGTGAGCGAGGCCACGCGCCGATGTTACACATCGATGCACGCCGGGGCGATCACCTCCTCCGGCGCCCCATCCGCTCCATCGCGCGACCGGCCGCCGGTCGGCGTGCTATTCCCTCGCCGTGGATCGCCGCTCCCTCGCCGTCACCGCCGCGCTGGCGGCCCTGTGGCTCGCGGCCGGCTACCTCAACGTCGCGCGCGGCGCTGCGCACGCCGGGGCGGGGTACCGGTTCTGGTCGTTCCAGCACCACTGCTACTCCGACGTCATCGCGCTGCACGGGGATCGCTACCTCGGGGGCGCGCACCCGCTGCCCTACCTCGAGGATCGGATCGAGTACCCGGTCCTGCTGGGGCTCGCGCTCTGGCTGCCGTCGTACGTCCCCGGCGGCGCGCTCGGTCACTTCACCGCCACCTACCTCTTCCTCGCGGCCTGCCTCGCGGTGACGCTCCTCGCGCTCGCGCGGCTCCCCGGCGCGCGCCCGTGGTGGCTCGGCGCGACCCCGGCGCTCGTCTACTACGCCGGGCTCAACTGGGATCTCCTCCCCATCGCGCTCCTCGCCCTCGCGCTCCTCGCGGAGGAGCGCGGTCGCGTCGCCGGCAGCGGCGCGCTGGCGGCGCTCGGCGTCTCGGCGAAGCTCTTCCCGGCGGCGCTCGTCCCGCCCGCCCTCGCCGCGCTGGCGTCGAGGCCCGGTCCGCGCCTGCGCGCGCTCCTCCGCTACGCGGCGGCGCTCGCCGGCGTCGTCCTCGCCGTGAACCTCCCCTTCGCGCTCGCGGCGCCGGAGCGGTGGAGCTGGTTCTTCCGGTTCAACGCCGGGCGAGGCGCGGAGAACTCCATCTGGGACGCCTTCGCCATCCCGCGCGGGCCGCTCCTCGAGGCGCTGTCCGCGGGGCCGCTCGCGCTCGCCGCGCTCGCCGGCGCCGCGGCGACCTTCCTCGCGGCCCGCCGGGGCGGGGATGCGGCGCGGGCCGCCCGGCTCGCGACGGCGCTCGCGCTCGTCGTGTGGATCGCGACGAACAAGGTGTGGAGCCCGCAGTACGCGCTCTACGGCTTCCTCGCCGGCGCGCTCGCCGCCGCGCCCGCGACGCTGTTCGCGGCGCTCACGGCAGCGTCGATCTGGGACTTCCACGTGGCGTTCGAGGTCCGGGCCCGGCGCTGGGAGCCTTGGTTCCGCGACCACCTGTTCCACCCCACCGCGGTGGTCCGCACCCTGCTCTGGCTCGTGCTCGCCGCGCTCGTCGCCCGCGCGCTGTGGCGCGAGGCGCGGGGCCTCGCCCCCGGGGCCGCCGAGCCCTGACGGTGGAGCGGCGGCGGCCGTCACGTGGGCGGCGGCGCGCCCTCGCGCGGCTCGTCCCCCTCGGCGCGCTCGATGCGGTCGAGCACGGCCTCCGGGCGGACGTCGCGCCCGAGCTCCTCGAGCTCGGCGCTCCGCGACTCCTCGATGCCCATGCGCTCCGCGATCGCGGCGACGAGCCGGATGAGCCGCGTCACCTCGTGCTCGCCGAGCAGGCTGATCTGCAGGTCGAGATCGGCCCGCCGGTCGGCCACCGCGGCCATCCGGTTCTGCATCACGAGCACGAACGTGGAGAGGAAGATCGCCTCCACGGACGCGGCGGTGGCGAGCTTCACGAAGTCCGCGTCGAAGCGCGGGGCGCCCGGCAGCAGGCCCACGTTCGCCGCGATCCAGAGGGCCACGATCACGAGGTGCAGGTAGACGAACGTCATCGAGCCCGCGAAGCGGCCGATGCGCTCGGCGAGCCGGTCCTGCAGCGCCGCGCGCCGCTCGTCCACGCGCCGCCGCGCGAGGATCGAGGCGATGTTTCGCTCGAGGACGCGCGCGAGCCCTGCGCCTCGCCCCTCGACCTGCCCTGGGATGTCATCCGCTCCCCCTGAGCGGGAAGCTAGGCACCAGCGGCTCGCCCCGTGCAGCCGGGCCGTCCGGAGCACGGCGCGCACGCGGCGGCGGGGGGCGCGGCACGCCCGCCCGTTCGCTGAACGGCCAATCATGACTCGCGAACAGGCGAGCGAAGCGAGCCCGCCGGGGCGACGCCGCGGAAGCGGCGAAGCCGCTCGCGGCGGCGCACGGGACCCGGCGAGCAGGGGTGGGGCCCCCGACGAGCTCCGCTCGGCGGGGCGGGGGCGCAGCCCTGAGGATTCGTCACATCTTCGGCTGCTGACCGGGGGAGCGGCTCTGGTCGGACTAGCGGCGCACCGCGCGCTCCGGCTGGGCATCGACGGGTCGGCACCCGCGCGCGCCGGGAACGCTCCGGGCGGAGCACTGCGGGCGGCAGGGCGGTGAGCGCCACCGGCGGGGGCGCAGGGGTTCGGAAGCCCGGAAGGACGCGAGCGGCGAGTCGACGCTCTAGCCGCGCGGCCATGCGAACCGGTCCTCGGTCCGCTGGAGCTTCGGCCAACTCCGGGGCGCCGCTGGGTCACTGCGCCCACATCCCCAGCTGCATGACGGGACGCAGAGGCGCCACGTCAGCGCGCGAGAGCGGTGTCGGCCTGTCGCTCGCACCGCGGCGGAAGCGATCCATGTGCTCGCGCCCGAAGGTGCTCTCCGCGTGAAGCAGGTTGTGGGCTCGGCCTGACGGATCCCCTCAAATCAGCACACCTGAGCGGCAGCGATACGCTCTCGGAGTGAGTCCCATGGTTCTTCCGCCAGGGCGCCTTCGAGGAGGTCCGGCGCGTGGTCCGCGAGCACAAGTCTGCC
>NZ_JALCZC010000077.1:0-20142 GCF_022690805.1 Anaeromyxobacter sp. SG66 | reverse complement strand
GCAGGAGCGACACGGCGGCCGGGCGGCGCCGCGCCCGGGCGAGCGCGCGCCCGCCGTCCACGAGGGCACCCACCGCGTCGGCCCGGCGGCCCCGCAGCGCGTGCAGACGGGCGAGCTCGACGCGGAAGGCGGGCTCGAGGGGGAACACCCCGGTCGCCGTGGCGCACACCGCTGCGGCGCGATCGGTGAACCCCGCGGCGAGGTGGCGCTCCGCCGCGCGGCGGAAGCAGCGGGCGCCCTCGGCGCCCTGGCCGAGGCGCGCGAGCAGCGGAGCGAGCTTCACGTTCAGCGAGGGGTCCTCGGGGTCGTTGCGGAGGGCCTCGCGGTACCCGGCCACCGCCTTGCGGATGCGTCCGCGCGCCCGGGCGCGGTCGGCGGCGGCGACGATCTCGGCTCGCGTGCGCGGCCGGCGGCGGAAGAGCGGCACGGGGGGATGTTAGCCACGCACCGGCGCGGGGCTCCACCGCGATCTTCGTGGCGCCGGGTGCCCACACCGACCCCTGGGACCGTTGGACCGCCCAGGCGTGCGTGTTATGACCCGCCGGCTTGTCCGAGGAGATCCTCATCGTCGCCGGCGAGGCGAGCGCCGATCTGCACGCGGCGCGCGCGCTCGAGGAGCTCGCGGCGCTGCGGCCCGGGATCCACGCGTTCGGGGTCGGCGGTCCGCGGCTGCGCGCCGCGGGGCTCGAGGTGCTCGCGCCGGCGGAGGACATCTCGGTGATGGGGGTCGCCGAGGTGCTGCCGCGGCTGCCGCGGATCCTCGGGATCCTGCGCCTGCTCGCGCGCGCCGCCGCCGAGCGCCGCCCCAAGGCGGCCCTGCTCGTCGACCTCCCGGACTTCAACCTCCGCCTCGCGGCGAAGCTCAAGAAGCTCGGGATCCCCGTCGTCTACTACGTCTCGCCCACCATCTGGGCGTGGCGGAAGGGCAGGGCGAAGAAGATCGCGAAGGTCGTCGACCGGATGCTCTGCATCCTCCCGTTCGAGCCGAGCTTCTACGAGGGCACCGGCGTCCGGGCGCGCTTCGTCGGGCACCCCTTCGCGGAGCGGCCGCCGCCGGAGGCCCCGGACCGCTACCGCGCCGCCCTCGGGCTCGCGAACGGCCGGACCACCGTCGCGCTCGTGCCGGGGAGCCGCGCGTCGGAGCTGAAGCGCCTCTTCGCGCCCATGCTCGAGGCCGCCGAGCGGATCAAGGCCGTCCACCCCGACGCGCAGTTCGTGGTGCCGGTCGCCCCGACCCTCCCGCGCGCCGCGCTCGAGCCGTACCTCGCCGTGCACCGCACCATCGAGGTGAAGCTCGTCGACGGGCGCACCGAGGAGGTGGTGGGCGCGAGCGACGCCGCCATCGTGAAGAGCGGCACCTCCACGCTCGAGACCGCGATCATGCTCCGGCCGATGGTCGTGGTGTACCGGCTCTCCTGGCTCACGTACGCGCTCGGCAGGATGCTCGTGCGCATCGCGCACTTCGCGCTCGTCAACATCCTCGCCGGCCGAAGCGTCGTCCCCGAGCTCCTGCAGGGAGAGGCGAGCCCGGCGCGCATGGCCGCGGAGATCGAGCGGCTCCTCGGCGATCGCGCGGTGCGCGACGCGCAGCTCGCGGCGCTGCAGGAGGTGCGCGACTCGCTCGGCGAGCCCGGCGCGCCCCGGCGCGTGGCGGAGGAGATCGTGGGGGTGATGTCATGACGGAGCGGCGCCCGGCGATCGTCTGCCTCCCCACCTACGACGAGCGCGAGAACCTCGAGCCCATCGTCGCGGGCATCCTCGCCGCCACGCCGGACGTGGACGTGCTCGTCGTGGACGACAGCTCGCCGGACGGCACGGGCGAGCTCGCCGACCGGCTCGCCGCGCGCGAGCCGCGCGTCCACGTGCTCCACCGCGCCGCGAAGCAGGGGCTCGGGAGGGCGTACCTCGCCGCCTTCGACTGGGCGCTCTCGCGCGGGTACGCCTACGTGCTCGAGATGGACGCCGACTTCTCGCACGACCCGCGCTACCTGCCGGCCCTGCTCGCTCGCGCCCGCAGCGACGCCGACCTCGTGCTCGGCTCGCGCTACGTCCCGGGCGGCGGGACGGTGAACTGGGGCCTCGGCCGCAAGCTCATCTCGCGCGGGGGCAGCCTCTACGCGCGGACCATCCTCGGCGTGCGCGTGCGCGACCTCACCGGCGGGTTCAAGTGCTTCCGGCGCGAGGTGCTCGAGGCGATCGACCTGCCGAGCGTCGAGTGCTCGGGCTACGCGTTCCAGATCGAGCTCACCTACCGCGCGCTCCGGCGGGGGTTCCGGGTGGTGGAGGTGCCGATCGTCTTCGCGGACCGGCGGGTGGGGCAGTCGAAGATGTCGCGCCGGATCGTGATCGAGGCGGTGCGCAAGGTCTGGTCGATCCGCCGCTCGGGGTTCGCGCGCCGCGCCGCGCCCGAGAAGTAGCCCCGCGCCGCGGCCGTCCGCGGTATCTTCCGCCCGCCTCGTCATGGGTGAGCTCCTCGGCCTCGGCCTCGTCTCGTTCTCGGCGATCTTCTTCGTCGTCGATCCGTTCTCTGCGGTGCCGTTCTTCCTCGCGATGACGAGGCGGCACAGCGCGGAGGAGCGGCGCGTCATCGCGCTCCGCGCGGCCATCGCCGCCGGCCTCGTGCTCGCCGCGTTCGCGCTCGCCGGCGCCTGGATCTTCAAGCTGCTCGGCATCAGCCTCGGCGCGTTCAAGATCGCCGGCGGGGTCGTGCTGCTCCTCCTCGCGCTCGACATGATCCGCACCCAGCCGTCCAGGACGCGCATCACCGAGGGTGAGGTGGAGGCGGGCGCCGACAAGGAGGACATCGCCATCGTGCCGCTCGCGATGCCGCTGCTCGCCGGGCCGGGGAGCATCGCGACCGCCGTCGTCCTCATGGCGCGCGCGCGGAGCGGGCCCTGGTGGCACGCCATCCCCGTGCTGGTCGCGATCGCGCTCACCGCCGCGGGGAGCTACGTGGTCCTCGCAGGCGCCACGCGGACGGAGCGCGTGCTGGGGCGGACCGGCCTCGCCATCCTCGAGCGCGCGGCGGGCCTGCTGCTCGTCGCCATCGGCATCCAGTTCATGCTCGATGGGCTGTCCGAGTCCTTCGCCGGACGCCTGCTGGGTCCCTAGCGAGCACCCGGACGGGACGGGCGGGGCGTCTCGCAATGCCCTGTGGCCGTCTGTCACACTCGGCCTCCACCCCGGGAGGCCCGCATGTCGTCCACGGAGAGCTTCCGCCGCGCCCGCGACTTCCTCGTGCAGCACCGCGAGGACTACGAGACCGCCTACCGGGAGTTCCGCTGGCCGGCCCTCGATCGCTTCAACTGGGCGCTCGACTGGTTCGACATCGTCGCGGACGGCAACCCGCGGACGGCGCTGCACCTCGTGGAGGAGTACGGCGCGGAGGTGCGCCTCTCGTACGCCGAGCTGGCGGAGCGCTCCAACCGCGTCGCGATCTACCTCCGCCGCCACGGCGTCGAGCGCGGCGATCGCATCCTCATGATGCTGCCGAACTGCGTGCAGATCTGGGAGGTAATGCTCGCGGCCATGAAGCTCGGCGCGTGCGTCATCCCGGCGAGCACGCTGCTCACGCCGGAGGACCTCGTCGATCGCGTGGAGCGCGGCCGGGTGCGCCACGTCGTGACGGACCCCGCCGGCGCGGAGAAGATGCGGGCGCTCGACGGCGGGTTCGCGCGGCACGTCGTGGGCGAGCAGGTGCCGGGCTGGATCCCGTTCGAGCTCGCTTACGACGAGTCGTCGCTGTTCATCCCGCACGGCGAGACGATGTCCTCGGACCCGGTGCTGCTCTACTTCACGAGCGGCACCACCGCGAAGCCGAAGCTCGTCGTGCACACCCAGCGCAGCTACCCGGTGGGCCACCTCTCGACGATGTACTGGATCGGCCTGCGGGAGGGCGACGTGCACATGAACGTCTCGTCGCCGGGCTGGGCGAAGCACGCCTGGTCGAGCTTCTTCGCGCCGTTCAACGCCGGGGCGACGGTGTTCGTGCACAACTACGCGAGGTTCGTGCCGCGCGAGACGCTCGGCGTCCTGGAGCGGCACCAGATCACGACCCTGTGCGCGCCGCCCACCGTCTGGCGCATGCTCATCCTCGAGGATCTCTCCCGCCACCAGGTGAAGGTCCGCGAGGCGCTCTCGGCGGGCGAGCCGCTCAACCCCGAGGTGATCGAGAAGGTCCGGAAGGCCTGGGGCGTGACGATCCGCGACGGCTACGGCCAGACCGAGACCACGGCGCAGATCGGCAACTCGCCGGGCCAGCCGCTCAAGCCCGGCTCGATGGGCCGCCCGCTGCCGGGCTACCGCATCGCGCTGCTCGACGAGGAGGGGAACGACGCGCCCGAGGGCGAGCTCTCCATCACGCTCGACCCGCGCCCGGCCGGCGTCATGGCGGGCTACGAGCAGGACCCCAACCTGAACGAGTTCACGACGCGCCACGGCCATTACCACACGGGCGACGTCGCCGCCCGGGACGCGGGCGGGTACGTGACCTACGTCGGGCGGGCCGACGACGTCTTCAAGAGCTCGGATTACCGGATCAGCCCCTTCGAGCTCGAGAGCGCGCTCATCGAGCACGACGCCGTCGCGGAGGCGGCCGTCGTGCCGAGCCCCGACGCGGTGCGCGGCCTCGTCCCCAAGGCGTTCATCATCCTCAAGCCGGGGCGCGCGCCGGACCGCGAGCTCGCGCTCGAGCTCTTCCGGTTCCTGCGCCGGAGGCTCGCGCCGTACAAGCGCGTCCGCCGCCTGGAGTTCTCGGAGCTGCCCAAGACCGTCTCGGGCAAGATCCGGCGGGTCGAGCTGCGGCGCCGCGAGCAGGGCCGCGAGCCCGGGGCACCGCGGGGCCCGCGCGAGTTCTGGCAGGACGACTTCCCGGAGATCGCCAGGGGCGATTGACGCGGGCGCGACGAACGGGCGCGGCCCTCTCGGGCCGCGTCTGCCGCGCGGTGAAGAACACGTGGCGCCGCGCATGCGTCTCGTTGCATCCTTCAACGCACACGCCCGCGCCCCGGGGCGCGGGGAAGCCGGAGACACGACATGGCCAACTCCCGCGTGATCCGCACCTTCTCCATCATCGGCGCCGACGGGGCGGGCAAGACCGCCCTCGTCGAGGCGCTCTGGCGCATCGCCGATCCGAAGCGGCCCCCGGGCGAAGCCTCCACCTCGCGCCTCGACGCCGAGCCCGAGGAGAAGAAGCGAAACTTCACGCTGGCGCTCCACCCCGAGAGCTTCGAGGAGGGCGGACGGGCGTTCCACGTGCTCGACTGCCCGGGGTTCGCCGCGTTCCTCACCGAGGTGGAGTGGGCGCTGCAGGTGACCGATGGCGCGGTGCTCGCCCTCTCGGCCGCCGACGGCGCGCACAACCGGGCCGAGCGCGCGTACGACGTGCTCGCCGACTCGGGCCGCCCGGCGATCGCGGTGATCACCCGGCTCGACCACGAGCAGGCCGACTTCGCGAGGACGCTCGCCGACGTGGAGTCCTCGCTCAAGGTGAAGCCGGTCCCGGTCCAGCTCCCGATCCTGCGCGGCGGCAAGTGCGCCGGCCTCGTGGACCTCGTCTCGATGAAGGCTCACCTGCACGACGGCAAGGGCCGGTACGAGGAGGGCGCGATCCCCGGCGAGCTCTCGGCCGAGGCGGAGCGCCTCCGCACCGCGCTCGTCGAGGCCGCCGCGGAGTCGGACGACGAGCTGCTCGGGAAGTACCTCGAGGGCGGGTCGCTCTCGGAGGAGGAGATCGCGCGCGGCCTCGCCCGGGGCGCAGCCGAGCAGCGCATCCTCGTCGTCGCGTGCACGTGCGCGAAGAGCGGCGTCGGCGTCCGCGAGCTGCTCGACCTCGTCGTTGGGATCGTCCCGGGCCCCGAGGCGCGCGAGGTGAAGGGCAAGGACCTCGCCGGCAAGGAGGTGACGCGCCCCGCCACCCCCGAGGCGCCGTTCTGCGGGCAGGTGTTCAAGACGACCATCGACCACTTCGCCGGGCGCGTCGACTACGTCCGGGTGTTCTCCGGCACCCTGAAGCACGACGCGAACGTGATGAACCCCAGGACCCGCAGCGAGGAGCGCGTCTCGCACCTGCACCGCACCGACGGGGCGCAGACGGCGGAGGTGCCCGAGGCGGGACCCGGCGAGTTCGTCGTGCTCATGAAGCTGAAGGACGCGCACACCGGCGACACGCTGTGCGACCCGGCCGCCCCCATCCTCCTGCCGCACTTCGCGCAGCACACCCGGCCGGTGTCGTACGCCGTCCACGCGAAGGCCGGCGACGACAAGGCCGCCGCGGCGCTGCAGAAGCTCATCGAGGAGGACCCCTCGCTCGAGCTGGCCCGCTCCCCGGACACGGGCGAGATGCTCCTCCAGGGCATGGGGCAGGCGCACATCGAGGTGACGGTGGAGCGCGTGAAGCGCAAGCACGGCGTCGAGGTCACGCTCGCGCCCCCGACGCCCGCGTATCTCGAGACCATCACCGCGCCGGCCAAGGCGCAGGGCAAGTTCAAGCGGCAGACCGGCGGGCACGGGCAGTACGGCGACGCCCACGTCGAGCTCGTGCCGAAGGCGCGCGGGGAGGGGTTCGAGTTCGAGGACGCCATCGTCGGCGGCGTGGTCCCGCGCCAGTTCATCCCCTCGGTCGAGAAGGGGATCCGCGGCGCCCTGCACTCCGGGCCGCTCGCCGGCTACCCGGTCGTCGACTTCAGGGCGAGGCTCGTGTTCGGCAGCTACCACGACGTGGACAGCTCCGACATGGCGTTCCAGGTGGCGGGCTCGATGGCGTTCAAGAAGGCCGTCCTCGAGGCGCGCCCGATCCTCCTCGAGCCCGTGATGAAGCTCGAGGTGCGCGTCCCCGAGGAGTACGTCGGCGCGGTGATGGGCGACCTGAACAGCCGGCGCGCGAAGGTGCAGGGCATGGAGCCGCTCGCGCGCGGGGTGCTCGTCCGCGCCCTCTGCCCGCACGCCGAGGCGATGACCTACGACGCCGACCTCCGCTCGCTCACGCAGGGCGTCGGGTACTTCACGATGGAGGCCTCGCACTACGACCCCGTCCCGCCGCCCATCGCGCAGAAGATCATCGAGCGGCGGCGGGCGGAGGGGAAGGTGAAGGGCCTCGAGGAGTGAGCGAGCCGCGCGCTGCGACGGTCGTCGCGAGCGCGACCCGTCGCTCAGCGCAGCGTCTCGCGGGCCCGGTGCTGCGGCCCCGAGCGCGTGCGACGGATCCCGCTCGGCTGCCGGTCGCGGCCCGGCCGCCCGCCGCCGCGCAGCGCCGCCGCGCCCACCGCGACGAGCCTCACGGCCTTGGCGGCGGGCCGACGCTCCGCGGCCTCGTGCGCCGCCTCGCGCGCGTCGCGCGCGCTCACGAAGTCGGGGACGCGCACGAGCACCGTGAAGCCCCCGCTCCCGCGATCACCCTCGCCGGCCGGACGCAGCCGGACCTCGGGCGCGCCCGGGCGGAACAGGTTCCCGCCCTTCTTCTTGGCCGCCGCCAGCACCGCCGCGGTCCTCGTCACCGCCTCGATCGCCTCCTCGAGCGCCGTGCCGCCGGGCGTGCCCTTGCCCGTGATCGCGATGCAGTGCTCGACGCCCGCCGGGTTCCGCCTCTGCTCCACCGTCCTCGCCATTGCGACCTCCGTGGCGCGCGGCGTGGGCCGCGCCCACGATCCGATTCGGCGCCGGCGGCGAGGGTGGGTCAACCGGGCCAGTGGGGGCGGCAGGCGGCCGGGCGGGCGGCCGGGTGGGTGAGGGTGCCGCCCGGACGGGGTAGCGTCGTCCTGCCCCCCGCGGACGTTCTGGCATAGGATGGCCGCGCCTTGCGCTCGTACCTGAGACTCCTCCGCTTCGTCGCGCCGTACAAGCTGACGCTCGCCGTCGCCATCCTCTGCATGGCGATCCTGTCGGTCACGACGGCCGCCTACGTGTACCTGCTCGGGCCGGCGCTCGAGTTCCTGTTCCGCGGGGACCCGCGGGCCCTCGGCAGCCTCGCCAAGTTCGTGCCGGCGTCGTGGGACGTCGCGGGCCAGCTCGCCCGGCTGGACCGCTCGACCATCCTCGGCATCCTGCCCGCGATCATCGTCGGCGTCGCCGCGCTGAAGGGCGTGGCCTACTTCGGGCAGTTCTACCTGATGGGGATGGTCGGGCAGCGGATGATCGCGGACGTCCGCCGCGCCCTCTTCGACCACCTCCTGCGGCTGTCGCCCGGCTTCTACACGCGCCGCCACTCCGGCGACATCCTCCAGCGCTTCTCGGCGGACGTGCTCTCGGTCGAGACCGCCGTCTCGAACGCGATCCCGAGCTACCTGCGCGACGGGCTCACCGTCATCGTGATGCTCGTCTCGTGCTTCGTCCTCGACTGGCGCATGTCGCTCGTCGCCTTCGGCGCGGTCCCCGTCACGCTCCTGCCGGTCGTGCGCCTCGCGAAGCGGCTGAAGCGCGTCACGGGCCACGCCCAGTCCACCGCCGGCGAGCTGTCCGAGATGGTGCAGGAGGCGGTGAGCGGGATGCGGGTCGTGCAGGCCTACGGGATGGAGCGCTGGGAGTCCGGCCGCTTCGCCGAGGCGAACGGGAAGCTCATCCGGATCCTGCGCCGCAGCTATCTCGTCCGGGCCTTCTCGTCGCCGCTCATGGAGATCATGGGGGCGGCGGGGCTCGCGGCCGCGATCTGGTGGGTCGGCGGGCGGATCCTGGCGGGGGAGCTCGAGCCGGGGAAGTTCTTCTCCTTCGTGGCGGCGGTGCTCCTCCTCTACACGCCCGTGAAGCAGCTCGGGCGCGTCGGGCAGATCGCGATGCAGGGCGCGGCGGCCGGCGACCGGATCTTCGAGATCCTCGACACGCCCTCCGCCGTGCCGGACGACGGCCGCGAGGTCCTCCCGCGGTTCGCGGAGGCGATCCGCTACGAGCGGGTGGCCTTCGCGTACGGCGATCGCCCGGTGCTGCACGGCCTCGACCTCGAGATCCGCAAGGGCGAGGTGGTGGCGCTCGTCGGCTCGTCCGGAGGCGGCAAGACGACCGTCGCGAACCTCCTGCCGCGCTTCTGGGACGTCACCGACGGCCGGATCACCGTCGACGGGAAGGACGTCCGCGACGTGACGCTCGCGAGCCTGCGCGCCCAGCTCGCGCTCGTGACGCAGGAGACGGTGCTCTTCAACGACACCATCCGCGCGAACATCGCCTACGGCCGTCCCGAGGTGGCGCAGGCCGACGTGGAGCGCGCGGCGCGGCTCGCGCAGGCGCACGGCTTCATCGAGGCGCTGCCTCACGGGTACGACACCCGCGTGGGGGAGAAGGGGGTCCTCCTCTCGGGCGGGCAGCGGCAGCGGATCGCGATCGCCCGCGCCTTCCTCAAGGACGCGCCCATCCTCGTGCTCGACGAGGCGACGAGCGCGCTCGACGCGGAGAGCGAGCGCGAGGTGCAGCGCGCGCTCGACTCCCTCATGGCCATCGAGGGCGGACGCCGCCGCACCACGCTCGTCATCGCGCACCGCCTCTCGACGGTGCGGAACGCCGACCGCATCGTGGTCCTCTCCGGCGGGCGCGTGGTCGAGCTCGGCACCCACGACGAGCTCGTCGCGCGCGGCGGCGAGTACGCGCGCCTCCACCGGATCTTCGAGGGCGAGGCGCGCGCGGAGGCGCGCGTGAGCGCGGGCTAGGCTTGAAGCGGATCGTCCTCGCCGCGGTCGTCCTCCTCCTCGCCGGCTACGCGGGGTTCGGCGCGATGGCGCTCCGGGAGCGCACGCTGCGCCGCTCCGGGGCCGCGCACGCCGACGCGGCGCGGGAGGGGCTGCGCGGCGCCTACCACGTGCACACCACCGCGAGCGACGGCCGCGGCTCGCTCGCGGAGGTGGTCGCCGCGGTGCGCGCCGCGGGCCTCGACTTCGTCGTGGTCACCGATCACAACGTCCGCGCCCCGGAGCGGGCGGAGTACCTCGACGGCGTCCTCGTGGTGCCCGCCACCGAGGTCTCGACCCCCTACGGACACGTGGTGGCGCTCGGGGTGCCGCGCGCGCTCACGCGGGAGGAGCGCGTCCGCGATCCCCTCGGCGCGATCGCCGCGCTCGGCGGCCAGGCGGTGCTGGCGCACCCGTTCCACCCGCGCCGGCCCTTCACCGGCTGGGGTCGGGGGCCGTGGCGCGGCTTCGAGGTCGTCTCGAACGACACGTCCTGGTACCGCGTGGTGACCGATCGCGCGGCCAGCAAGGTGGTGCGCGCAGCGGCGGCGCTGCCCTTCGACGGCGCCGGCGCCGTGCTCGCGCTCGCCGCCGATCCCGCGGACGAGCTCGCGCGCTTCGACGCCGAGGAGGGCGCCGCGCGCGGCCGCGGCGAGGTCCGCG
This sequence comes from Anaeromyxobacter sp. SG66, assembly GCF_022690805.1. NCBI lineage: Bacteria > Pseudomonadati > Myxococcota > Myxococcia > Myxococcales > Anaeromyxobacteraceae > Anaeromyxobacter > Anaeromyxobacter sp. SG66. The sequence goes on along the minus strand of NZ_JALCZC010000077.1, from coordinate 9,832 downwards.
TGCTCCTGTGCTCGGCCGACGCGCACGGCTACCCGGGCTACCGCGCGGCCTTCGAGGCGTTCTCGATGCGCGTGCCCGTGCGCCGGAGCGGGGACGCGGAGGCCGACGCGCGCGCGGTGACCGCGGCGCTCCTCGACGGCAGCGCGGCGTGCGTCTTCGACGGCGTCGCGCCGGCGGCGCGCGTCCGGCTCGGGCGCCCCGACCCGGAGACGATCGCGCTGTCGCTCGGCGCGCCCCCCGATCCGCGCGCCCGGTTCGCGCTCCTGCGCGACGGCCGCCCCGCGGGCGCGCTCGCCCCGGACGCGGACGGCGCCGCGTTCCGCTGCGACGGCCGGTGCGCCCCCGGCGACTACCGCGTGGAGGCCCGGATCGACGGCCGGCCGTGGATCTTCACGAACCCCTTGCGCATCGAGTAAAAGCGCCCCACGAGAGGTCCCGCCCTGCACCTCGTCTACGTCATCGCGAGCTACGCGCTCTTCGTCTTCGCGCTGCCGGTGCTGCTCACGCACCCGAAGCTGCGCCACGGCATCGCCCAGCGCCTCGGCCTCTACCGGCGCGGCCTCGACCTCGGCCGGGGCAGCCCGCGGGTCTGGCTGCACGGCGCGAGCGCCGGCGACCTCCTCTCGCTCCAGCCGATGATGCGGGAGCTGAAGCGGCGCCTGCCGGGCTCCTGCATCATCGTCACCACCATCACGAACAGCGGCCAGGAGATGGCGCGGAAGAAGCTCGCCGAGGCCGACGTGGTGCTGTACGCGCCGTACGATCTGTTCGGCGCGACCCGGCGCGCGGTCGCGGCGCTGAAGCCCGACCTCCTGGTGCTCGAGTACACGGAGATCTGGCCGAACCTCATCCGCGCCGCCCGCAAGGCGGGGGTGCGGATCGCGCTCACGAACGGCCGCTTCAACCCGGCGAAGCTCTCGCGCTACCGGGCGATGTTCCGCGCCATCCGGAACCCCCTCCGCCGCATCGACTGCTTCCTCATGCGCTCGGACGAGGAGGCGGAGCGGGCGCTCGCGCTCGGCGCCGCCCCCGATCGCGTGTGGGTCACCGGGAACACCAAGTTCGACGCGCTCGTGCTCGAAGGCGCGGAGGGCAAGGAGCAGGCGCTCCGCGCGGAGATGGGCCTCGACCCGACCGCGCCCGTCTTCATGGCCGGCTCCACCCACGAGGGCGAGGAGGAGCTCGTCCTCGGCGTGTACAAGGGGCTGCTCGAGCGCCACCCGCGCCTCCAGCTCGTCATCGCGCCGCGCTACCTCGAGCGCTGCGGCAAGATCATGGCGCTCGCGGCGGAGGCGGGGCTCGGCGTCCGCCTGCGCAGCGGCGGCGCGCCCGCGGGCCACGCGCAGGTCACGCTGCTCGACACCATCGGCGAGCTCTCGATCGCCTACCGCCTCGCGACGCTGGTCTTCGTCGGCGGCAGCTTCGTCACGCGCGGCGGGCAGAACGTGCTCGAGCCCGCGGCGCAGGGGAAGCCCGTGCTGTTCGGGCCGCACATGGAGAACTTCAAGGACTCGGTGCAGGTGCTGCAGGGGCGCGGCGGGATCCAGGTCGCCTCGCCCGAGCAGCTCCTCAAGGTGGCCGAGGAGCTGCTCTCGCGGCCCGACCAGCTCGAGGAGCTCGGCGCGCTGGCGCGCGGCTCGGTGACGTCGATCCGCGGCGCGAGCGCCCGCAACGTCGAGCACATGCTCTCCATGCTCCCGCGTGGAAAGGCGGCGGCGTGACGGATCCGGCGAGCATCCTCGTCGTCCGCTACAGCGCGCTCGGGGACGTCGTCCTCGCGACGAGCGTCCTCGAGCCCCTGCGCCGGCGCTTCCCCGCGGCGCGGATCGAGTGGGTGACGGACGCGCTCTACGCGCCGCTGCTCGAGGGGCTGCCGGAGCTCGCCCAGGTCCACCGGCTCGGGCGCGACGGCACGAACGGCGCGTGGGGGCTCGCCTCGAGCCTGCGCGGCCGGTTCGACGTCGCGATCGACCTCCAGCACAAGGCCCGCAGCGTCCTCGTGGCGCGCGCCGCCGCGCCGATGCGCGCCGCCTTCCGCCGCCGCTCCGCGCTGCAGGCGCTGCGGTCGGTCTTCGGGGCGGACCCGCCGCTCGTGCGCGCGCACCAGACCCGCCTCTACGCGGAGGCCCTCGCGCCGTTCGGCATCGGCGAGCCCGGCCGGATGAAGGTCGCGCTCTCGGCGCAGGCGCGGGCCCTCGCCGACGACGCGCTCGGCGCGGTGGACGGCTCCATCGTCGCCGTCGCCCCGGGCGCCCGCTGGGCCACGAAGCGCTGGGCGGCGGAGCGGTTCGCCGCGGTCGCCGACGCGCTCGCCGCCGAGGGCCACCGGATCGTGCTGTGCGGCGGGCCGGGCGACCGCGACGCGTTCGCCGCCTTCCGCGCCGCCGCCCGCTGCGAGGTGGCCGCCGACCTCTCGTTCCTGCCGCTCGACGCGCTCGCCGCCGCGCTCTCCCGCGTCCGGCTCCTCGTCGCGTGCGACTCGGGCCCCGTGCACCTCGCCACGGCGGTCGGCGTCCCGGCGCTCGCGCTCTTCGGCCCGACCTCGGCGGCGCGCTGGGGACCGCCCGCGCCAGGGCGGTCGCTCTCGCTGGCGCTCGCCTGCGCCCCGTGCTCGAACCACGGAGGGGACTACTGCCCCGAGGGCCACCACCGCTGCCTGCGCGATCTCGCGCCCGAGGCCGTGCTCGCGGCGTCCCGCGAGCTGCTCGCCCGATGAGCCTCGTGGAGCGGATCTGGTGGCGACCCCGCGCCGCGCCCGGCGAGACCGCGCTGCTCGCGCCGCTCGTCCTCGCGGAGGGCCTGTTCCGGGTGGGCGCCGCGGCCCGCGGCGCGCTCTACGACCGCGGGCTGCTCGCCCAGGCGCGCGCCGGCGTTCCGGTCGTGTCGATCGGCAACGTCGCGGTCGGCGGCGCCGGCAAGACGCCCGCCGCCATCGCGGTCGCGAGCCGGCTCGCCGCGCGCGGCCGGCGCGTGGCGGTGCTCTCGCGCGGCTACGGCGCGTCGCGCGCCGACCCGCGCGTCGTCTCCGACGGGGTGCGGACGCTCCTCGGCGCGGACGAGGCGGGCGACGAGCCGGCGCTCCTCGCGCGCCGGCTGCCGGGCGTCGCCGTGCTGTGCGGTCCCCGCCGCGCCGCGCTCGCCGCTCTCGCGGTCGCCACGCTCGGCGCCGACGCCCTCGTCCTCGACGACGGGTTCCAGCACCGCGCCCTCGCGCGCGACCTCGACGTCGTGGTGCTCGACGCCGCGAATCCGTTCGGCAACGGGCACCTGCTGCCGCGCGGCCCGAACCGCGAGCCTCGCGGGGCGATCCGGCGCGCGGGGCTCGTCTGGCTCTCCCGGGTGGACGGGGCGGACGCGGCGGCGCTCACGGCGCTGCGCGCGCTGGCGCTCGACGCCACCGGCCGCGCGCCGGTCGAGTCGCGGCACGCGCCGGTCGACGTGGTCGACGGGACGCTCGGGCGGAGCCTCGGCCTCGGCGCGCTGCGCGGGGAGCGCGTGATCGCCGTGTCCGGGCTCGCGCGGCCCGGCGCGTTCCTCGGCACCCTCGCCGGGCTCGGCGCCGAGGTGGTCGCGGAGCGGGCCTTCCCCGACCACCACCGGTTCACCGAGCGCGAGCTCGACGACGTCCTCCGCGCCGCGGAGGCCGCCCGCGCGCGCGTGGTCATGACCGAGAAGGACGCCGTCCGGCTCGCGCCGGCCCGCGCCGCCGAGCCGCGCCTGTGCGCGGTGCGCATCGACGCGGAACTCGTCCGGGGGGAGGCGGTCCTCGCCGAGGTCCTCGACGCAGCGCTCACGGTCCACGCCGGTTCCTCTCGCAGCGCTGGGTGACTCGCATGCGCCTCCTCGGCTTCTTCCTCGCCCGCCTCCCGCCCCGCGTCGTCGCGGCGCTCGGCGCAGCCCTCGGCTGGCTCGCCTGGACGAGCCGGATCCGCCGGCGCGTGGTGCTCGACAACCTCCGGCTCGCCTTCCCCGAGAAGACCGAGGGCGAGCGCAGAGACATCGCGCGCCGCACCTACCGCAACTTCGGGCAGATGATCCCGGACTTCTTCCGCGTGCCGTCCCTCTCGCCCGAGGAGCTCGAGGGCATCTTCGTGCACGAGGGCTGGGACCGGTTCGAGGAGGCGCGCGCGCGCGGGAAGGGGGTCATCGCCGCGACCGGGCACTTCGGGAACTTCGAGGTGCTGGCCGCCGCCCACACGCTGCGCGGCGTCCCCATCACCATGATCACGCGCGAGATGGGCAAGTCGGGCGCGAACGACCTCTGGCGAAAGGCGCGGCTCCGCGCCGGCGTCGAGGATCTCGTGGTCACGCGGGGCAGCACGCTCTCGGCCGCGATCCGCTCGCTCAAGGCGGGGCGCGTGCTCGGCTACGTCATCGACCAGAACCAGCCGCGCCGGCGCGCCATCTTCCCGACCTTCTTCGGCGTCCCGGCCGCGACCGCCGCGACCCCGGCGCTGCTCGCGATGCGCACCGGGGCGGCCGTGGTCTTCACGGTCTCCGTCCCGCTCGGCGACGGGCGCCACAAGGTCGTCATCGAGGGGCCCCTCGCGGTGCCCGACACCGGCGACCGAGACGCGGACGCGCTCGCGTTCATGCAGGATCTGAACGACCGGCTCGAGCGCTGGATCCGCCTCTACCCCGACCGCTGGTACTGGCTCCACCGCCGGTGGAAGACGCGGCCGGAGGGCGAGGCCGCGGGTCCCCCGGCGGCCGCCTCCGCATTGACGCGCGCGGACGGCGCGCGGTAGGAAACGCGCGTGCGCCGCCCCCGGGAAAACCTCCTGCCCTCGCTCGCCGGCCTGCTCCCCTCGTTCGCGCGGACCGAGGTGGTGGTGGTGGGCGACTTCGTCGCGGACGAGTACGTCTACGGCGAGACGGAGCGGATCAGCCGCGAGGCGCCGGTCCTCATCGTGCGCTACGAGGCCTCCGAGCTGAAGGCCGGCGGGGCCGGCAACGCCGCGCAGAACCTCGCCGCGCTCGGCGTGAAGGTCCGCGCCGTGGGGGTCGTCGGGGACGACGCGCTCGGCACCGCGCTCCTCGACGAGCTCGAGGGCGGCGGCATCGACGTCTCGGGGCTGATCCGCGTCGCGGGCCGTCCCACCGAGGCGAAGACGCGGATCCTGGCCGGCGGCCGCTCGAGCCGGCGCCAGCAGATGATCCGCCTCGACCGCGCGCCCCGCGAGCCGCTCTCCGCGGCGGTCCAGAAGCGGCTCGTCCGCGAGCTCGAGAAGCACGGGCGCTCGGCCCAGGCGATCCTCGCGAGCGACTACGGCTCGGGCACGGTTCACGCCGACGCCATCGAGGCGCTCCGCCGGTTGAAGCGAGGCGGGGTCCCGGTCTGCGTCGACTCGCGCTACCAGCTGCGCGCCTACACCGGCCTCACCATGGTGAAGCCGAACGAGGTCGAGCTCGAGGCGGCGTCCGGCGTGCCGCTCGGCGAGCCGGGCGCCCTCGAGCGCGCCGCGCGCACCCTCCAGAAGCGCGTGGACTGCGAGGTGCTGCTCGTCACCCGCGGGCGAAACGGCATGTCCGTCTTCCGCAAGGGGCTGCCGCCCGTGCACGTCCCCGCGCACGGCAGCCAGGACGCCGTGGACGTGACCGGCGCGGGCGACACCGTCGCCGCCACCTTCAGCGCGGGCCTCGCCGCAGGGGGCGATGCGGTGACGGCCGCGCGCCTCGCGAACGTGGCGGGCTCGCTCGTCGTGCAGAAGCCGGGGACCGCCACCGTGTCGCGCGACGAGCTCGCCGCGGAGCTCCTCCGCCCATGAGGTCCGACTTGAGCGCCTCGAAGCGCGTCGCCCTCGACGAGCTCCCGGCCGTGCGGGCCGCCGCGACCGCGGCCGGCCGGACCATCGCGCTCGCGAACGGCGTCTTCGACCTCTTCCACGTGGGACACCTCCGCTACCTGCAGGGCGCGAAGGCGGAGGCGGACCTGCTCGTCGTCGCGGTGAACAGCGACGCCTCCACGCGCGCGAACAAGGGGCCCGGGCGGCCGGTCGTCCCGGAGACGGAGCGCGCCGAGATCCTCGAGGCGCTCACCTGCGTGGATCACGTGGTCCTCTTCGACTCGAAGGACGTGGTCCCGGTGATCCGCGCGCTCCGCCCGGACGTGCAGGTGAAGGGCACCGACTACACGCCCGACACGATCCCCGAGGCGGCCGAGGTGCGCTCCTACGGCGGCCGCGTGGCGGTCGCGGGCGATCCCAAGGACCACTCCACCACCGAGCTCATCGGCAAGCTCGAGGCGACGCGCCGGTAGGCGGGCGCGCGGCGGCCGGCGTGCGGGTCCTGGAGCTCCTCTCGTCGGCGTGGTGGACCGGCCCGGCCGAGCCGATGGCCTCGGTGGCGCGGGCGCTCCTCGCGCACGGCCACGAGGTGGAGCTCGCGGTCGAGACGCTCCGCCCCGGCAACCTCGTCGAGCGGCTCCGCGCCGAGGGGCTCGCGGTGCGCAGCGACCTCGCGCTCTCCCCGAAGTCCGGGCCCGTCCGCTACCTCCGCGACGTCGGACGCCTCGCCGCGCTCGCGCGCGGGGGCGTGGACGTGCTGCACGCGAACTTCTCGCACGATCACGTGCTGGCGCTGCTCGCCGCGGGCGCCGGCGGCCGGGCGCGCGTCGTGCGGACGGTGCACGCCGCGCGCGCCCTCGCCCGGGGCGGCGTGCAGGGCCTCGCGTTCCGGCGCACCGACGGCCTCGTGGCGGTGTGCGAGGCCCACGCGCGGGTCCTCGTCGAGCGCTTTCGCGTCCCGGAGGCGCGGGTGCTCGCCACGCGCGGCGCGGTGGACGCGGGGACGTTCACGCCGGAGGGCCCCGACCTGCGCGAGGAGCTCGGCATCGCGGCCGGAGCGCCGGTCGCCGGCATCGTCTCGCGGATCAAGCCCGGCCGCGGCCACGAGGATCTCGTGGACGCCTTCCGCGGGGTGGCCGACCGGCTCCCCGAGGCGCGGCTCGTCGTGGTCGGGCGGGGGGAGGGGGAGGAGGCGCTCCGGGTGCGGGTCGCGCACCGCGGGCTCCAGCGGAACGTCGTCTTCGCCGGGTACCGGGCAGGGGCCGAGCTCGCCGCGGCGTACCGGACGCTGGACGCGAAGGTGCTGCTCGCGGAGGGGAACGACGGCACCTGCCGCGCGCTGCTCGAGGGCATGGCCGCGGGGCGGCCGGGGGTGGCGTACCGCTTCGGCGCGCCCGCGGAGGCGATCGTCGACGGGTCGACGGGGCTCCTCGTCCCGCAGGGCGACGTCGCCGCGCTCGCCGACGCCCTCGTGGAGCTCCTCGGCGCGCCTGCCCGCGCGAAGGCCATGGGGCGGGCCGCGCGCGAGCGCATGACCACCGCGTTCACGGAGACCGCGCGAGGCGACGCGATCGCCGCGTTCCTCGCCGAGATCCTGGCCTTGCCGCCCGCCGGACGCGCGGCGTAATCTCCGCGCCGGAGGTTTTCGATGGCGCTCGCGCCCGAGCTGAAGGAGATCCTCGCCTGCCCGCGCTGCAAGGGCGATCTCGAGTTCCGCGAGGAGCTCCGGGAGATCCGCTGCCACGCGTGCCGGCTGGTCTTCCGCATCGAGGACGACATCCCGGTGATGCTGCTCGACGAGGCGCGGCCGCTCGGCGATCGTCCGCCCGGCCGCTCCGGAGAGGGCGGCGGCGCGCCTTGACGCTCCCGGTGGGCGACGCTACGGTCCGCGCCCATGAATTGCCCCGGGGTGGAGCGATGATCCGCAGCATGACGGGCTACGGCGCCGGCCACGGCGCGGCCGCGGGCGAGGAGCTCGACGTCGAGGTCCGCTCCGTCAACCACAAGTTCTGCGAGGTGAAGGTCCGGCTGCCGCGCGAGTACGCGGCGCTCGAGCTCGAGGCGGCGAAGGCCGTGAAGGATCGGCTCGCGCGCGGGAGCGTGGACGTGTCGATCCGGCGCGCCTCGGGCGCGGGCGGCCTCGCGCCGCGGGTGGACGTCCAGCTCGCCGAGGCGTACGCGCGCGCCTTCGCCGAGCTCCAGGCGCGCCTCGGCCTCGCCGCCGGCGCGACGCTCGCCGACATCCTCGCCGCGGACGGCGTGGTGCGGCTCGAAGAGCGCGACGTGAACCTCGACGGCGCGCGCGAGGCCCTGCGGGCCGGCCTCGGGGCGGCGCTCGAGGCGCTCCTCGAGATGCGCGCCCGCGAGGGCGAGGCGCTGGCCCGCGATCTCGCCGCGCGGCTCGCGACGGTCGAGGCGCTGGCGGCGCGGGTCGCGGTGCTCGCGCCCCAGGCGGTGGAGCACCACCGCGCGCGGCTCGAGGAGCGGCTCGCCGAGCTCGCGCGCGGGGTGGCGCTCGACCCGGCGCGGCTGGCGCAGGAGGTCGCGCTGCTCGCCGACCGGAGCGACGTCGCGGAGGAGCTCACGCGCCTCGCGAGCCACGCCGCGCAGGTGCGCGCGCTCCTCGGGGGCGGCGAGCCCGCCGGGCGCAAGCTCGACTTCCTCGTCCAGGAGATGCACCGCGAGGTGAACACGGTCGGCTCCAAGTCGCAGAGCGCCGAGATCGCCGGCGTGGTCGTCGCGCTCAAGGCCGAGATCGAGCGCATGCGCGAGCAGGTGCAGAATGTCGAGTGAGGCCTCCCCCGCGCCCGGGCTGCTCCTCGTCCTCTCCGCGCCCTCCGGCGCCGGCAAGACCACGCTCGCGCACCGCTTCCGCGCGACGCACCCCGACGCGGTGTTCTCGATCTCCGCGACGACGCGCGCGCCGCGCGGCGACGAGCGCGACGGGGTGGACTACCACTTCGTCACGCCGGAGCGCTTCGCCGAGCTCGTCCGGGAGGGCGCCTTCGCCGAGTGGGCGGAGGTCCACGCCAGGCGCTACGGCACGCTCCGTCACACGGTCGACGCCGCGCTCGCGGCGGGACGCATCGCGCTGTTCGACATCGACGTCCAGGGCGGCGCCCAGATCCGCGCGGCCTGGCCCGACGCGGCGGCGACGGTGCTCGTGCTCCCTCCCGACGAGGCCGAGCTGGAGCGCCGGCTGCGCGGCCGCTCCACCGACGCCGAGGACGTGATCCGGCGGCGGCTCGCGGCCGCGCACGACGAGATCGCGCGCGGGCTCCAGACCTACGAGTTCGTCGTGGTGAACGACGAGCTCGAGGACGCGCTCGCGAAGCTCGACGCGATCGCCGCGCACGTGCGCGCGCGCCGCGCCGGGAGGCGCGATCCCGGCGCAGCGGAGACCGCGGAGCGCTGCCTGCGCGAGCGCGCGGATCTGCGCGGCTGGGCGCGCTGACGCGCGAGCAGGGGAGGGGAGGAGGCCTCGACGGCTTGACTCCCTCTCGGGACGCGGGTACAACGCGCACCCCTCGCGGCGGCGGGCTCACGGACGGCGGACAGCACGATCCGGAGCCAGCTTGACGGGAGGGGAGAGCGGGGGTAGAAGCTGCCCCCGGTTCTGGTGGAAACCCGGCAGCAAGCATCCGAAGTAGCAGGGTTTCTTCCTTGACGTACCCCCGGGAGGCGGCTACAAGACGCCCCCTCCCAGGCTCGGCCGAACGGATGATTCGGACGCGCTTGACGGGGTGCCCGATGGAGGGTAGAAGCTGCGCCCTCCTCGAGCTCGAACGCGACACGGCTGAACGTCGCGAGGGGCTTGACGGGCGGAGGCGGGTCGGCTAGAAACCGACTCCCTCACGAAAGGGCGGGTTCCGAGTTGCTCGGAATCAGCCCTGGACACTGGGACGGCAAGCTGCTAAACACGCCGCCCTCGCTGACGGAACGGATTGTCCTCGAGACACCGCGCAAGTCAGGCCCGAGCCGGAGACGGATCGGGAGGGTTCGTTCGGTCTTTGAAAACTGAATAGCAAGCCTACGACGGAATGCGG